>NZ_BDSM01000027.1:0-147658 GCF_003112475.1 Microcystis sp. 0824
TCAAAAGCAAAAAAGCTATTTAGGCAAGAGAATTAAAAGAGGACTATTCAGAAGCTCGTCGGGTTATTTCTATGGAGCAGATATTAATGGTTCCTTAAATATTGGAAGAAAGGTAGTCGGAGAGGCCGCCTTTAGCGGGAATCCGATAGAGAGGTTCGTAGTTAACCCAGTACGGGTCAAAGCGTACAAAGCTAATTCTAGATGCAATATTTGCGTACAGAATTAGTAACTATACCCAGGGAACTATCTAATTTTGCCACTTTTTAGGTAATATGTCTTATCCCCAAAAGCGATTTGTGATGGTTTGTCAGCATTCTTCCTGTTTATTCCAGGGTGCTTCCGAGCTTCTTTTAGCTTGGCAAACGGCAGCTCTCCCAGAAGATGTCATCGTTATGACCAGTGGTTGTCAAGGACAGTGTAGCACTAGCCCGACGGTGAGGATTATTCCTGAAGAAACTTGGTACTGTCGTGTTAAACCAGAGGATGTCAATCAGATTGTCGAAGAACATTTAAAAAACGGTCAACCGGTTGAGCGTTTACTCCATCCACGCATTCACGCTCAATAGCAGTAAACTCGATCATCAATTTTTAGGTTATGCTTCACAATAGTCTTTTGCTACTAGGTTAACCCTTTTAAGTAACCTCAGTTCGGGATAAGCTAAAACCCTGATGCTACCGTAGCCTGAAACTCCTATTCTTTCGTGGAAGCTATGGCAAAATTCCCTTAAACCGAACTGGCGTTAGCATAGATTTGTAAAAAGGCTGAAAATGCTTCAGCCTCGTCTAAAAAATCAGATTTTACCATCAAAATTAAGGAATAGGATTAGCCGAATCCTTGCTTTCTAGGGTTTCGGGAACAGCTTCCGTCTTACCAAAAGCGACTCTGAGGAAGGGAGGAGCGAGGAAAGTGGTCAGGATTACCATAATAATAATCGACACCTCCAAAGGCTTATCCAAAATTCCGCTGGCCGAACCAATCCCGGCAAAAACTAAACCCACCTCACCCCGGGGAATCATACCCACACCGATGGCGAGACGATTGATGCCGGATATGCCAAAAACTGCCCAGCCCGTCACCAGTTTACCGATAATCGCCACAACCATCAAAAAGACAGCGATCAAAAGTCCGGCCCGATTCTCCGGTACCGTTGGGTTTAAAACACCGAGATCGGCACGCGCTCCCACCGTCACAAAGAAAATCGGCACAAGCAAATCGGCGATCGGTTTAATTAACTCATCCAACTCGTTGCGGGTATCAGTTTCATCAAGCACCAAACCGGCGGCAAAGGCCCCTAAAATCGCTTCAAGATGAATAGCATTGCCTAAAAATGCCATAAAGAAAGCGAAGACAAATGCGGGAATAACAATATTTCCCCGAGTTTTCAGCCGCTCCACGATCGCCACAAAACTTTTGTTAAAAACACCTCCCAACAAAATTGATCCGATCAAAAAGGCCGTAGCGCTGACAATCAGATAAATAACATTGGTCACATCAATCTCACCGGTTTTGGCTAAACTAGCGACCACAGCCAGAACAATAATACCAAGGACATCATCGATCACCGCCGCACCGACAATAATTTGCCCTTCTTTGGATTTGAGTTGACCTAACTCGGACAACACCTTCGAGGTAATACCGATACTGGTTGCTGTCAAGGCAGCCCCTGCAAAAATCGCCGGGATAGCCGCCACATGAAAGACGAGCATTAACCCGGCCGTACCCGCCGCAAAAGGTGCCGCAACCCCCACACAGGCCACAACCGTGGCCTGAATTCCCACTTCCTTGAGTTGCCGCAGATCCGATTCCAGGCCAATTTCAAACAGCAGAATAATCACACCGATTTCAGCTAGAACCGAAATCACTTCACTTTGGGACTCAAAGATCCGGTCTACGGCAGCCGGGGCCAATTGATTCAAACCTTGCAGTACCGTCATAATCAGCGAGTCGGAGGCCGATAGCCCCCCTTCGGGAAAGATGACCAGATGCAGTGCCGAAACGCCGACGATCACACCGGCGACCAGTTCTCCCAGTACGGGCGGAAAATCCAATCGTCGGGCGACCTCTGCGCCGAGCTTGCTGGCCAGATAAATCACCACCAGTGTCAGCAATACGCCAGAGAGAATAATCGGTGAATCCTCGGCCACAACGGTGGCAAGCAAGGGGAGCGGAGCCATGGGGGCTGCTATCTCCCCGATCGAAGGAGGCAGAATATAGGACAAAATCATCAGTTTAAAGGGATGAGGGTTAAAGATTTCAGGTGGTCATAAAACTGGGGGATAGGAAAAAGGGCTACCGCTCCAGGACAGTCAGGCTGCAGATGGGGTGGTCCGGATCAAGACAAGCTTAGTTGTCTAGATTTCACAGCCCTCTGGTCCACAGAAACTCTGTCCGTACAGAACCTCCGCATCACAGATATAGATCATGCCCGCAAAATTGAGGAAAAACTGATCGGCAACCTGCTTGGCAATATTCTGGGCCATAATTCGATCGGGGGTGAGTACCTCGAACTTGACATTAGTGTCGGTTTCGGAAACGTGGGGTTGTCCCGAAGAGCGCACGTTGCGGCTGCCCTTACCGCCAGTATCCATCACCGTGTAACCGGTCGCCCCGCATTCTTCGATGATCTTGGCGACTTTTTTCAGCAAAATCTTTTCTGTGACAATGACGAGCTTTTTGGCTGGTTTGGCCATGTTGATTATCTCCTTAAAATATGTACATTTATTTGCTTGGTAGGCCCCGTCAAGAAAACGCCCACAGACCACAATCCTTCTGGGATTAGCCGCCGCTGAGGGCCTGGGCGAGACCAAGGAAGAACGGGATACATAAGCCGATCGCTACGGGTGTACCGATGGCCGTGGACGCGCCTATATAGGCGGAGGGATTAGCCGAGGGGATACCGGCCCGCAACGTGGGCGGCCCAGAGATGTCGGAACTAGAGGAAGCGATGACGGCCAGAACCACGACACCGCCCCAGCTGAACCCGGTGGCGTAGTGGGCAACCATGCCGAGACCGAAGGCGATTAGACCATGCACAAAGGGTGCTAGGACGCTATAGACGACATACCACTGGGCCACCTTACGCAGTTCACCCACCCTTGACCAAGCCTCCATCCCCATGACTAGCATCAAGATCGAAAGCAAGCCGCGAAAGAGGGGATCGTAGAAGCTTTTATAGACAGTTTCCGGCTGGGTGAAGATGCCCAAAGCCAGACCTAATAACATGGCCGATAGGGCAGGTCCGCGCAGGCTTTCTTCAATGATCGGCCAGATCTTGACCCGATTATCCGCAGGCTGCTGCTGACTGAGATACTCCTGCCGACTGCTGGGATAATCCTGCTGATCGGAATAATCCCCAGCCGCCACTGGCTGCTTGCTAAAAGACTCCTGGTCGTGGGCCGCTTCTTTCTGCTTCTTCTTGTTAAGATAAATGTTAGCCACCACGATCGCCGTTACCAGTGCCGGGATATCCATAAAAGGATAGAGTGCGCCGGCCCAGGCCTCGTAGGGGATCTTTTGTTCTTCTAGTACCGTCAGACCGGCGGCCATAGTCGAGCCACTCACGGCTCCAAATAATCCCCCAGTAGCGATCGCATCGACCACTTTCACCTTGGGCAGATTGGCTAAGGTATAGCGGGCGACGAAGACCACAATAATCCCTACTATGACGGCAAAGATCATTGGTAATACCATTTCCGTCAGGTTGGAATTGCGGATGGCAATCCCGCCGGTCAGACCGATTTTGGTCAGCAGCATGAAGACGATGATCGTACAAATCGACTCTGGAATGACCAATTCACTCCCGAGAGCAGCAATGATCATCCCACCAATCAAAAAGGCCAGTGTTGGGGACTGCAACTGCTGGATAAAGTCCATGACAAACAATGAGAAAAAATCCACGAATACCTCCTTAAGCCTCCCCTGATGAGGAGTATTAATACAAATGAACTTTCAAGAGTTAAAGAAAATAAGGGTCAGGTGCTTCACCCCAACAGCAGGCGTACTTCCCAAAGCGGTTAAATTTATGTCGGGTAAACCCCTTGATTAACCTCAAAATCCTCTGGTTCTTGGTGAGGATGGGTCTTGACAAAAGTTACCGCTTGTTGTAGGGCGATGGTTCTGTCCATTAGCACATGATCGGGAGGAAGTTGGGCTAAAATGCCGAGACGTTCCAAACGATGCTGGATTTTGCTGGTGGCACCAACGATAAAGACTTGTAAACCTTTATCGATCGCATCTTTAATCGCATTTTCGATCGCTAAAGAAGCTGTCACCCCTAACAAAGGCACATCACTCAAGTCCAAGATTAAAACATCCGCTTCCTTCATGGCTGTGTGTTCTCTGGCGATCGCTTTCGAGACTCCAAAGATCATCGGACCACTGAGATAAAATAGGATGATGCGACCGTTAGCTTGGTTGAGTAACCGTTTTTCTTCTGGACTTAGGAGAATCTCGTCATCGTTATCGGTGATCGTTTTCACTTCCTGCGCTTGCAGTTCACTGAGGCGATCGATGGTGAGAATATTAGCAATAAAGACCCCCACACCGACAGCAACGATCAGATCGACGAATACTGTTAATAACAGTACACCGTACATGATTAGCGTCCCTTTCAGAGAAATCTTGTGAGAGCGTTTCAGGAAACTCCAGTCGAGAATATCGATCCCCACTTTTAGGGCAATCCCCGCTAATACCGCCATGGGGATACTCTTAGTTAAACCTGCGGCCCAGAGAACGACGACTAATAAAATTAAAGCGCGAGTAATGCCAGAAAGAGCAGTGGTCGCACCGGTTTGAATATTGACGACAGTTCCCATCGTGGCCCCGGCACCGGGTAAACCGCCACAGATTCCTGATACTAAGTTACCAATACCTTGACCAATCAATTCTTTATTCGATTTGTGTTCGGTACGGGTCAAACTATCGGCAATTACCGCCGTTAATAGGGTATCAATACAACCCAACATCCCTAAAACTGCCCCATCCACCAACATTGTGATCATTTGGGCAGCACTAAAGGTGGGCATTTGCAGGGTGGGTAAACCCACGGGAATATCCCCAATCCGGCGAATTTCAACACCTTGGAAGAAAAACAGCGAAATCAGAGTTCCTATCACCAAAGCTAATAACTGAGGGGGGACAAAACGCTTGAATTTCGAGGGCATCAGGAAGATGATCGCCAAGGTGATCGCCCCCAGAATGGCTTCAGGGGGATTGATATTAGAGAGTAGTTCCGGGATTTTCTGCACTGTGCCTAAAACCCCTCCTTTGGGGGCGGCTTGCCCTAAAAAGGGCGGAATTTGCAGAATAATCAGGATTACCCCGATCCCAGACATAAAGCCGGAAATAACGCTATAGGGCATCAGGGTAATGTATTTACCCATTTTGAAGATACCGAACAGAATCTGGAAAATGCCCGCTAACATGACTACCGTAAAGGCCATGGGTAGGCCTAATTCGGGATTTTTGGCGGTTAAACTGGCCACGATCGCCGTCATTACTACCGTCATCGGCCCCGTTGGTTCCGAAATTAACGTGGGTGTGCCACCAAAAAGGGCAGCAAAAAAACCCACACAGACAGCACCGTACAAACCAGAGATCGCTCCAGCCCCAGAAGCTACACCGAAAGCGAGAGCTAGAGGGAGAGAAACGATGGCAGCTGTTAGACCACCGAATATGTCGCCCCGCAAATTGTCAAAATGAATACGATTGGTTATTTCCATGAGAATCCAACTGAGCAAAGGATTTTTGTCCAGAACAAAGCTGGCGGTTGACAGACCAGCCTTGATAGACAAAAGTTTATGGTTTTTAAAGATCGATTGTTATAAATCTATACTAGAACGGATATCTTGACAAGCAAATTTTATAAATTGAGTTTGAATCGATATATCTTTACAAAAGTATTGATTTAAACCTATGATATAAGCGGTGTGGGGAGGTTTTCACTCGTTCCCCTCCATTCCTGCTTCTGTTTAGCAAAGCTCCTCAAGGCAGTAACAGAAGTGTAGCTCTCTAGAGGCCTCTCTTGATTCACGCCACTTTACATCAACTGATTGTCTTTGAAGCAACCGCTCGTCATGGCAGTTTCACCAGGGCTGCTGAAGAACTATTGATCACCCAACCCACCGTTTCCACCCAGATGAAACAACTGACTAAAGCAGTGGGTCTGCCCTTATTTGAACAGATAGGCAAACGTTTGTATTTAACCGAGGCCGGACGCAGTTTATTAGTAACCTGTCAGGCAGTCCTCAAGGATCTTGATAACTTTGAGATGGCGATCGCTGATATCAAGGGCATTAAACAGGGTAAACTGCGTTTAGCGGCGGTATCCACAGCCCAATATTTAATCCCTCAGATCCTAGGTCCTTTTTGTCAACAGTACCAAGGGGTAGATGTGTCCCTAGAATTGACCAATCACCAAGACCTAGAAGCAAGGATTATCAATAATGTCGATGACCTATATATTTTAAGCGAACCTCCCCAAGATCTAAACCTGGAGATTCAACCGTTTCTGGAAAATCCCCTTGTGGTTATTGCTCGCAAAGATCACCCCCTAGCGGGACAGAAAAAAATTCCAATTAAACGACTGCAAGGGGAACCTTTTATTATGCGGGAAATGGGATCGGGAATTAGACGGGCAGTACAGCAAATTTTTCTCGACCATGGCATCACTGTGTCTCTGCGTTTGGAAATCGGCAATAATGAAGCCATTAAACAAGCAGTCGCCGGTGGTTTAGGAATTTCGGTTCTGTCTCAGCACGTCTTAAATTTAGATCCTCCCAATGGGGAATTTACCATCCTTGACGTGGAAGATTTTCCCATCCAACGCCATTGGTATGTGGTTTATCCCAAGGATAAAAAACTATCCGTGATCGCCAAGACTTTTCTTGATTATCTCCTCTCAGGGGAATTAGGATCATAAGTACCCACAGACCCCCGATCAAGTTGAGTTCGGTAAGCGCAAGCGATCGATCTATCTCCGATCCGAAAAGGTGGAGAATGTTCGAGAACTCGATCGCCTGGGGAAATCGATCGGCAATATCCTCAAGGCGATCGATTCTCCCAAAACCCGCCAGGATTTAATCCTCATAAATGCGGCACTCTAAGGCATCGGGATTGGCTTCGCAGTAGGACTGAAGTGAGTTAGTCCCCTGTTTTTTAGCCCGTTGATGGGAGGCTTCGGCTTGGAGTTCCTCCACCACATCCCAGGCTGCGGCGCAATCGGGAGAGGTTTCACCCTTGGCCGCACAAATTGCCCGTGCGTCTTCCCGGGCTGCTTCAATTTCATCTTCAATGAACAACCGCTTGGGCTTTTCAACAAAATCGCTCTTGAAGAGAATATCACTGACAGAAATAATGCCCAGCAAAGTTTTGCCCTGAATCACTGGTGCGCGGCGAATGCGGGTTTGAGCAAATAACCGGGCTACATATTCCACCCCCAGTTCGGGATTGACGACCACACAGGGCTTGGCCATAATTTCATAGACCCGCATAGTTTTAGGATCGTGGCCAAAGGCCGCCACTTTGTAAACGATGTCGGTTTCGGTGACAATTCCATAAGGATCCTGTTCATGGCGCGGTTCGACAATCAAACCCCGCAGTTGTTTTTCTTTCATCAATTTCACGGCATCGGCAACCGTTGCCGAACCACGAATGGTGACAACGTTTTGGGTCATAATTTCTTGAGCTTGCAGCATAGGAGTTGGATGGTGTTGTTAAATTAAAGAACTGGTATAAATGCAAAAGTTGACTAGGGTTGTCCCGATAGCAATTTCCTAGACTCTTGTGGGCTGAGGGCCACTTTGAACACAGATGACAAAGACCAATGGGCGATCGCTGGTTGGGCTTGGGGCGGCACGGCCGCAGCTGTGTTCCCCTGAGTGCCTGGAGCATAGGCCTCCAGCACAGCGCCATTTTGCCAACACATGGCGATGAAATAATCACACACTGGGCATTCCGTCTGAGCAACTTGCCGGGCCGGACACTTATATCCTGCGGGCAGGCGATCGCTCAAGAGCCGTTGAGCTACGCTGCCACAGTTGGGACACCGGATTTCTATAAGCTTGTTCATCGCCATACCTCAAAATTAAATAGTGGTGTGAGAAGGAAAGGGTCAACGTCGGACGTTTGCCCAGAGTGTTTGTTCACGGTGGAAGACTTATAATTGTCGTTCTACGGCTGCCGTAAATTCTTCATAGGGTTTAACCCCAACTAATGTTTCTATCAATTTCCCCTGTTTAAACACCATGACCGCCGGAATACTTTTAATTCCAAAGCGTTTGGCCACGGGTTTGTTACTGTCTAGGTCAAGTTTGAAGACTTTGGCGCGATCGCGATAGTCATCGGCCAATCGATCGATCAACGGTGCCACCAGTTTGCAAGGTCCACACCAGGTTGCCGTGCAATCTACCACCAACAGGGATTCACTCTTTAAGAGGGAATCAAATTCAGTTTCATCTTGAATAAATGTAGCCGTACCCATGTTTATATCTCCAGATTGATGCTGTGTAACTTAGTACAAATTCTCTGATCGCTGCGTTTTACAAGATAAATTCAGCTTTGAACCGCTCCTCATCTAAAAATGCTTGGCCTTTGACCCTTTAACTTTGTCCGCCTCCCGGGGGTATCGTCTATAGTTTGGTTGTCCCAGACATCGATGGTGACATCTAGTCCCTGCTCATGCGAGGGTTTTAATTTGTAAGTCGTCATCGGCTGCCCCCAATCAAAACAAATTTGCGACGTTAAGTTGCGATAATATGGTTTTGCAAGTTGTTGCATTTAGATACCCTATGACAGCGACCCCTTCCAACGATTTATCTGCCTGGGAGCGGCTAGAACAAGGCAGACAAGCAAAAGCAAGCAACGGTGGTTATGCGGGCTACGGCTCCCCTGCCTTTGGACAACGATCGATCGACGGGGAATTAGTGGATGATCCGGAAGAGTGCCGGGTCATTGAACTGATTCGCCGTCATCACAAATCGGGGAAATCCTTGCAGAAGATCGCCGATTGGCTTAATGAACAGGGCTACACCACCAAACGTGGTCAACCATGGCAGCGTATTTCCGTAAAGCGGGTGCTGGATCGACTTTATGGAAAGGTGTCCAGAATTTCCGGAGTAACCCTTCAGGCCGACCAGAACCCGGAAGTACTCACCCCAGCGTCTGGTGATGCCGCTCCTGAAACCATTAGAGGCTGAATAACCCCTAAATAAAAAGTTTCAGGCTTTAACCTGTTACATCCCTCTATGATACACCGAAGTGGGTCTAAAATCTTTACGAGTTTAATAAAAATTGTAACAAAACGTTACATCTTTTAGGAAAAAGTTAAATGACGCTACACTTTGAGATAGTTTTAGAACGGGTTTTGGCAACTCTGAGAGTCTGGGTTCTTTGCCCAGTGGCTGTTCTGTCTATCTTGGCCTTTGCGATTGCAGGATGGCGCTGATGTCCTTTGATACACCTCTGAGTTGGGCCCCCGATCTGGAAAAAGCGATCAATCGCCACCCCTTGACGGTGCGGCCAACCACTTCCCTGGCAGATGCGATCGCCATGATCGGTCAGGCCCATAGTCGTCTGTGTTTGCTCACCGATGACCTATCCCCTCTAGCTCCTCCGGCCGGAGAAGCGCGTGTTAGCTGTCTGCTGGTGGTGCAGGGGCAAGAGTTATTAGGAATTTTGACAGAACGGGATGTGGTGCGACTCACCGCCCAAGGGATTAACCTGACCGAGACAACCGTTGCCGATGTGATGGTGCATCCCCTGATCACGTTGCCCCAGCAATCTGCTCAAGACATTTTTGCTGCCCTGTTTTTGTTTCGGCGCTACCGCATTCGCCATTTGCCGATTGTCGATGACCAAGGACACTTAATCGGGGTGATTTCCCATGAAAGTATTCGCCAGATATTGCGTCCGGCCAATCTGTTGCGGTTTCGTCGCGTATCCGATGTGATGACCAGTCAAGTGGTACAGGCCCCACTCACCGCCACAGTCTTGCAATTGGCCCAGTTAATGGCGGAACATCGTGTCAGTTGTGTGGTGATCACCCAACGAGATTCAGAGGACAATGACTGCCCGGTGGGTATTGTGACAGAGCGAGATCTTGTCCAGTTTCAAGCAGTTCAAATTGATCTGCACAAAACTAGGGCCCAGACGGTGATGAGTACGCCCTTATTTCTCCTCAGCCCCGAGGATTCCCTGTGGACGGCCCATCAGGAAATGCAAAAACGGCGGGTGGGGCGTTTGGTGGTTTCTTGGAACTGGGGTCGGGGGTTGGGCATTGTTACACAAACCAGTCTGTTAAGGGTTTTTGACCCGATGGAAATGTATGGGGTGATTGAAAATTTACAACAAACCATTCAACAGCTAGAGTCCGAGCGATCGCCCTCCCCTCCTTCTCCACCGGCGGACTTATTACCCCAACGGACCCGCACCCCATCAGAAAAAGAGAGCGCTGGCGATCGCGAATTATTACTGGCCTTGTTAGACAATGCCTACAAAGACGTAAAGTATATGTTGGCTAACTTAGATATTGTCGTCGAGCAGCGGCGATCTTTGCTTCAATCTGTTCTAGATAAGCTTGCCCACCTCGGTCGTGAAATTAGCTCTTAGTAAGCTGTTCGGATCTCTTAGGTTTGGTGGGTAAAATGTATTCTAAGATACATTCCTCCTAGCGAGGGAGTGGAAGGAACCACAAAGACACAAAGGACACAAAGATTGATCGATCATAGAGTAAGTTAAACTTATCACACAGAACCTAGAAGCTCCTTGGATTGAGTGATAAAACCGAAAGTAACGCCCAATTTTAGGAGAAAGTTTCCCCTGAAAAATCCCAAATTAGTAGATTTACAAAAATGAGATGCACCCAATCAAAGGCACATCTATCTTATACTTTAATAAGTACCTAAGCAAAATTAATTACACATTTCGATAAAGCTTTTGCCTCTTGCCCTTTGCCTTCGTTAAAACCATTCACTTAATAGGATAGTTACAGAACGTAAAAATTGGCTAATTCAGGAGTTATTATTATGCTAGACCAAATGATGAAGATGTTAGAAGGGCAACAAATAGGCCCCTATCGTCTTAATAAGTTTATCGGTGCGGGTGGTTTTGGTGGTGTATTTCATGCTAGTGAAATGGTCAGAAATACATCAGTCCAAGAAGTTGCCATTAAAGTTATCCCCGAAAGTAGCGATGATAAATTAATTGAATTAACAAATGCCAGAAAGTTAGAACATTCTAATTTAATTAAGGCTTATTCGGTGGGGGAATTTACTTTTTTCAATACGGAGATGCTTTATTTAGTGATGGAATTGGCACAGGGTAGCCTAGAAAATCACATTGCCAAAGGCGGTTTGTCAGCGGATGAGATTAAAAATATTACTGCTCAAGTCGCCCAGGGTTTAAATTATCTTCATGGACAAAATAAAGTCCATCGAGATTTAAAACCGGGTAATATCCTCAAGGTTAATCAACAATACAAGTTAGCAGATTTTGGCTTAATTAGAACTTTAAATAACAAAAGCCACACTCAAACAGTCCACAATAGCGGTACAATTATTTATATGCCTCCCGAAGCCTTTAGGGGGGATATTTCCTCAGCTTGGGATTTGTGGTCATTAGGTATTATGTTAATCGAAATGACGACTAATCAACTTCCCTATAAGTTTAATAATGATATTAATCAATTAATGGCAAAGGTGATGAATTGTGAGCTACAAATCCCTAGTTTACCGAAAGAGTTTAAACCGATTATTGAAGGGTGTTTGCAAAAAGATAGAAAACAAAGATGGACAGCACAACAGGTTTTAAATGCCTTACAACCACAAACTACTGGCAAGATGCCTGTTTCACAAATACCACTAAAAACGGCTAATGCTGATTTTACCCAATTAGATCAGTATTTAAAAAATGGACAATGGCGAGAAGCAGATGAAGAAACTGGTAAATTAATGTGTCCTGGCTCCTTTTCTGAAGTTTTAGGAAAAAATGGTTGTAGAGATTTTCCTTCTGAAGAATTAAGAATTATTGATAGTTTATGGGTAAAATACAGCAACGGTAAATTTGGCTTTTCTGTACAGAAACAAATATGGATTGAATCTGGCGGAAAAGTGGGCGTTTATAATCGGGATATTTATAAAAAATTTGCCACTAAGATTGGCTGGAAAAAGACAGTAGTAGGATGGATTGAATACTCTGATTTGATTTTTAATATAAATGCACCAAGGGGGCAACTACCAGTTAAGGGTATTAGTGCGGGATACCAATACCGTGAGTCATTGTTCTCTTTCATGCCAGGCATTAGTGGTCTTAATGTATTGACTGTGGGGAATTGGGGAAGCGTCTTCCGTGATGAAGGAGTTGGTCTCTGTTTTCTTTTTTCTAAGCTATAACAGACAAAGGATTTAGACTATTTAAAAATATTTTTCGGAAAAAGTGCGATCTTTTTTTTTATTGTATAGTTTGATCGCCCTCTTGTCAGTTTGGTTAAAGGCAAGAAACCCAACACTATCGGAAGCAAGATTAAATAGGGTATGATGGACGTTGGATAGAAGGGTTTAATGAAAGTGCAAGGGTTTTAAGTCCCTCAGATCGATTCCTCAACCTTTGTTTCTTGCACTTTTTTTAAAAAAAAAAGCACATAACCCTTTTCTAGTAAAGCTTTTACCAATATTCAGCAAGCCCTAAATAAAGAGTGAAAAACAAACTAAATCCCTACCCCAAGAATCGGTACAAGGAAGCTTTTTTCAACAAAATTTATTGCAAACTAAGTAGATCATGAAAATTGACGAATTACTCAAGAACAAACGAGAAAAAATCCTTGCTATTGCTGCTAAACACGGCGCAAATAACGTGCGAATCTTTGGTTCTGTCGCACGGGGAGAAGCTGACGAAAAAAGCGATATTGATTTATTAATTGATTATTGTAGCGAACGTCGGAGTCCCTGGTTTCCTTTGCCGTTAATTCGAGAACTGGAAGACTTGTTAGGCTGCAAAGTTGATATTGTTACCGAACAGGGACTTAAAGATAGAATCAGAGAGCGCGTACTTAAAGAAGCAATACCACTATGAGAGATGATAGCGAACGCTTGCGGGATATTTTAGAAGCAATTGAGCGTTTAGAAAAGTATGCTCGCCAGGGAAAAACCGTGTTTGAACAACAAGAATTAATTCAAACTTGGATTGTCTATCATTTACAAATTATTGGTGAAGCAGCTAGAGCAACTTCTCAAGAATTTAAAGCAAGATATCCCGAAGTTCCTTGGCGAGATGCCAGCGATCTAAGAAACTTAACTATTCATGAATATTTTCGTATTAATCTAGAGATTATTTGGGATATTGTTGAAAATGATATTCCTCCTCTAAAAGGACAAATCGAAGCTATTTTACAGGAATTTATTTGACTAAACCCAACCCAATTACTTAAGTGTTGGGTTTCACTATCGTTCGGCCCAACCTACTTTATTCTTCGATTTACTTGATGGCTACCGGGAAAAGATAGCCACCAGCAATTATATTAATTTATCAAAGTTTGAACTTTTCCTATTCCCCTTGAGTCGCTTGTCTAACTTGTTCGATATCTAATTCTAAAGCTTGTGCTATCTGTTCAAAGTTTAATCCTAAGGCCAATAAACGAGGAATAGAGGCTAATTTTGCCGCTAATTCGCCTTCTTGTCGGCCTTCCTCTCTACCTTCCTCTAAAGCTTCCTGATACACTTTAGTTTGTTTTAAATCACTTAAACTAAACATCGCTTCTATCTCCTTTCTACTGACTTGGGGTAACTTATAAACCAAAATTGTCTCTATCAATTCTAAAAGTTCTTGCTGTTGTTTGACCTTAGGGAATTCTTGTCTAATCCGTGGAATTAATTGTTTTCCCTGCTCGATCGCTCTGGCGGTTGGTGCTATAATTAACTGTAACATCGATATTCCCAGGGATTCCCCCTCCCTTAATTCCTCGAGATAAAAACGTAAAATCCTGCCTGAGTTGATTAACTCCCCATAACGAGACGTCTCTACGCTTTCCACTGAACGCTGAGGATAAATAACTACTCCCTGCCAGTTGTTGCTTAAGTCCGTTTGGTGGAGATAGAGGAAGATTTCACTGAGGTTATAATGTTAAATATTTAGACTATTGAGAGGTTTTTGATGGCTTCCATTACTGTTAATATCTCAGATGAGCAGTTTCGACGATTACAACAGTTAGCTCAGAACAGTCAAGTTTCCCCTGAAGACTTAATTAGTGCCAGCATAGAAGATTGGTTAGCTTGTCCTGAAAACGAATTTACTCAAGCATCAAGCTATGTACTCAAGAAAAACGCTGAACTTTATCGTCGTTTAGCATGATACGCTATCTAACATTAGTGGAAGTCCTCGATTTACATCATCAAATTATTCAACAGTCCCAAGGAGCTATGGGTATTCGTGACCTAGGTTCTTTAGAGTCTGCTATTGCTCAACCACGCATGACATTTGGCGGGCAGGATCTTTATCCGACAATTGTTGATAAAGCTTCAGCTTTGGGATTTTCAATTGTGATGAATCACCCATTTCTTGATGGCAACAAGCGCACTGGTCATGGGGCAATGGAAACATTTCTTGTGTTGAATGGACTAGAGATTAATGCTTTTGTAGATGAGCAAGAACGAGTCATTTTAGCTTTAGCCTCTGGGGAATTAGAACGTGATATCTTTACCAATTGGTTACGGCAAAACGTTGGAGCAAGCTAACACCGTGTTGGATTCGACCTTACCAAAGTGATTTATAAAAGCCAAAGTTTGGCGGCTGCCGCTCAACTTAGAATGGGATGACGAAATAAAAGCTTTTTCGGTAACTTATCCCCAATTAAAAGAAAGCTTGAGACATTTTCAGGGTTGCCGATTTTTACTTGATGGCTACCGGCAAAAGATAGCCACCGGCAATTGTATCAATTTGTAAAAGATGGTTGACGTTTATGCCAATCGGTGGCCTGTTCGTAGGCGTGGGCGACGTGAAATAACTGATCTTCGCGCAGCACATTACCGACTAATTGTAAACCGATCGGCAAACCTTGCCCATCAAAACCGCAGGGAAGACTTAACCCGGGTAAACCGGCTAAATTGACGGGAATAGTCATTAAATCCGATAAATACATACTCAGAGGGTCCGCCGTTTTTTCCCCAGCTTTAAAAGCTGTGGTCGGTGAAGTGGGAGAAACTAACACATCTACCGATTGAAAAGCTTGATCGAAATCCTCTTTGATCAAAGTCCTGACTTTTTGTGCTTTCAGGTAATAAGCATCATAATAACCCGCCGAGAGGGTATAGGTTCCCAACATAATCCGGCGCTTAACTTCCGCACCAAAACCCTTGGCGCGAGTCTTGGTGTACATATCAATCAAACTATCGGCATCTTCCCGAATACCGTATTTAACCCCATCGTAGCGGGCTAAATTCGCCGATGCTTCCGAGGGAGCGATAATGTAGTAGGTGGGCAATCCGTAACGGAAACGGGGACAGGAAATCTCTTTAATCGTAGCACCGAGAGCCTTTAACTGCTCTAAAGCTTGATTAACTGCCTCAGCAACCACCTGATCCAAACCTTCCCCGAAAGTTTCCTTAATTACGCCAATTTTTAACCCTTTTAAACTGGTTTTCAGGAATTGGCTATAGTCAGGAATCGGCAGATTGAGACTGGTAGAATCTTGGGGATCGTAACCTGCGATCGCTTGTAATAAAATCGCCGCATCTTCTACGGTACGACCAAAGGGACCGATCTGATCGAGAGAAGAAGCGTAAGCCACTAAACCAAAGCGAGAAACTAAGCCATAGGTCGGTTTTAGCCCGACAACTCCACAAAATGAAGCTGGTTGACGAATTGAGCCACCGGTATCCGATCCTAGGGCCACCACGCATTCTTGAGCGGCCACAGCCGCAGCCGACCCCCCCGAAGATCCCCCCGGCACCCGGGATAAGTCCCAAGGATTAGCAGTAACGTGATAACCGGAGTTTTCGGTGGAACTCCCCATGGCAAACTCGTCTAAATTGGTTTTACCGACGATAACTGCCCCTAAATCCCGTAATTTTTGGGTAACGGTGGACTCGTAGGGGGGGACAAAATTCTCTAAAATCCGAGAAGCGCAGGTGGTGGGGATACCCTTGGTGCAGAGATTATCTTTTATTGCGATGGGAATACCTGCCAAGGGATGCAGAGATTCACCTCTGGCGATTTTCTCGTCCACTTTTTGGGCTTGTGCGAGGGCTAAATCTGGGGTTAAATGGAGAAAGCTTTTTACTTGTGGTTCGAGCGCTTGAATACGAGCGAGAAATTCTGTGGCGATTTCGACGGCCGTTTTTTCTTTATTGACGAGTTGTTGATGCAGTTGACGAATCGAAGTCATGTTCAGTTACCGGTTACAACTACCGTCAGGAGCAAGCAACAACCCCAGACAGCAAAGACTATTTTAGCGTCAGTTTGGCTGTCGGTCAGCTAATCTCCTAAAATTAAGGGAAAGCCTGGGAGGAAAACTAGAGTTATGACTTTTAAGCTCTGGCAATTGGATAATTTAGACTACACACCTTGATCGAGTTTGGCTATCTCTATCAAGGTTATACCCTTACTACCATGACTAAGGCAGATGTGCAAATCTTCATGGAAAAGATTTTACCGCTCTCGATCGAGTTTGCCGACTAGACTCTAGTGACCTCTCCAGTTAAACTATAGTAGTCAATAGTTATAAAGTTTTAAACGATCACCTATTGTCAGCCTTTTTAACTGGTCACTTTATTACCTACCTATGTTAGACAGTTTCTCCCCCCAAACCTCTAGCGTCGTCCTCGCTTCGGTGGCGGACTATTTCAAAGTCCTGTCGGAAGTCAGTCGCCTACAGATTCTCAGTTGCTTGCAATTAGGCGCGATGAATGGTAAAGAAATCGCTGAAGCTACCGGACTAGGCCAGGCTAATCTCTCCAAACACCTGAAAGCTTTAACCCAAGCGGGAATTATCTCGCGGCAACCCCAAGGAGTCAGCGTTTACTATCAAATTACCGACCCTGTGATCTATGATCTCTGTCAGGTGGTTTGCGATCGCATTAGTCAGCAAATGCGTCAACGGGCCCGAGAATTCGAGAGTCTGCCGGCTTTCCATCTCCCTAAATAAAAATTACTAAACCCTTGACATTTTGCGTCAATTATGATATGGAAAAAATTTCTAGGCTCCTAGAAGAACTTTGTCAACGCTATCGGGAGGGAGAAAGAGATTTTCAGGGAATTAATTTGCGGGAAGGCGACTTAACCAATATTTCCCTCCCAGGAGTCGATTTTTGCCGTGCAGATCTGCGACAGGCCCGGTTAGGAAAAATACGCCTCGCGCGATCGCTGCTGAGAGAAGCGGATTTAAGTGAGGCGATTCTCTGGGGAGCAGATTTAAGTCAGGTGGACTTTTATCGAGCTTGTTTACGCGATGCAGACTTAAGCGGGGCTAATCTCATCGAAGCCAATTTAGAAGCCGCTTATTTAACCAAAGCCGTCTTAAACGGGGTTAATCTCAACAGTGCTAATCTCCAGCAGGCCCTATTAATCGATGCGGATTTTCGCTCCACCTCCGACCAACGCACGGACTTAGGCAAAACTAACTTTTGCGGAGCCGATCTCAACTATGCTAATCTGAGCGGTTCCCTGTTATATCGAGCTAATTTCGCCGATTGCCGACTTTGCCGGGTTAATTTTCGTGCTAGTCCCGAAAGAGACGGATTTATTACCGATCTTACCGGGGCCAGTTTCCGGGGTGCAGATCTCAGTTATGCTGATTTGCGCGGGGCAATTTTAGAAGATGTGGACTTGACTGATGCTGATTTAACTGGGACTTTGTTTTAATCTGGGAAGCTTTTTCAGTGGTCAGTAAACAGTGATCAGTAAACAGTGAAAAGACAGCAGTGTTAATGTCATTTCGTACTCCTCACTTAATACCACTCACTTAAAACTCAAATCTGATAACTGATCACTGATAACTGATCACTGATAACTGATAATTGAGGGTCGATTTATTTAAAACCGACGGATGCTTGCCAAACAAAGGCCAGCAAGAGGAAAAATAGGGGAATCAGGGGCAAGACATCGACTAAGGGGTCGAAAATTTGGTATGCTTCCGGCAATTTGGCGAACAAAAGTGCAGTTTCCATCTCTCTATCTACCTTGACAAGAAAATTTTAAAACGTTTCCTGAAATTCTATCACGTTGGGGTAACATCTGCGGCATCCTCAAGCCAAGGGGCAAAATCTTGGGCAAAAGTCCCCCCTAGGATAGATTGACGAATTTCACGGGTAAATCTGATTAATTCGGCGATATTGTGCAGAGATAAGAGAATATAACCCAACATTTCCCCCGATTTAATTAAATGATTCAGATAGGCACGGCTAAAGTGTTGACAGGTGTAACAGGGACAAGTCTCGTCTAAAGGGGCGAAATCCTCCTTAAAACGGGCATTTTTGAGGTTCCAACGCTCTCCCCGTACTAAAGCCGTGCCATGGCGACCAAAACGGGTGGGAATAACGCAATCAAACAGATCTATGCCACTAGCGATCGCCTTGGCCATTTCTCGGTAGGTTCCCACTCCCATCAGGTAACGGGGTTTATTTTCGGGGAGTAAAGGGGCAGTTATCTGGACAATGCGATGAATTAGGGTCGTTTCTTCCCCCACACTCACACCCCCGATAGCATAACCGGGTAAATCGAGTTTTACTAAAGATTCCGCCGCTGCTGCCCGTAAATCCTCATAAATTCCCCCTTGCACTATGGCGAATAAAGCCTGTTCTTGAGGTCGTTGATGGGCCGTCAGACAGCGCTCTAACCAGCGATAGGTGCGTTCTATGGATGCTTTCATGGTCTCATGACTGACTCCCGTGGGGGGACATTCATCGAAGGCCATAATCACATCAGCACCGAGGGCATTTTGAATCTGAATCGATTTTTCCGGCGTGATTTCGATTATTCTACCGTCCCGGGGCGATCGAAAGGTGACTCCCGACTCTTTAATTTGCCGCAGTTGACTGAGGCTAAATACCTGAAATCCACCCGAATCAGTTAATATTGGCTGATTCCATGCCATAAAATCGTGTAAACCTCCCGCTTTCTCGATAATACTTTCTCCTGGCTGCAGATGCAGGTGATAGGTATTAGCGAGAATCATTTGCGCCCCCGTGCTGGCGATTTGAGCGGGGGTCAAACCTTTCACCGTGGCCAAAGTTCCCACGGGCATAAAACGGGGTGTTTCTACCAGTCCGTGGGGAGTATGCCAAACCCCAACCCGCGCACCAGTTTGGGGACACTGGGCGATTAATTCAAAGGAAAATCCCACTGTTTCAGTTATCAGTTATCAGTTATCAGTTATCAGTTATCAGTTATCAGTAACCAGTTATCAGTAACCAGTTATCAGTTATCAGTATTTTTGCTCGCCGCCTAAAAGGGGCAATCGTTGTCGTCTTCGTCTTCAAACTGCACATCCCACTTAGCGGAGAGTACCTGAGTAACCATGGCTTCGAGGGTATCAGCATTGAGACGGGCTTTCATCTCGGGGTCTTGCAGTGGATTACTCAGGGGAATCAGCCGTAATTGCCGATTGTCTTGGAGCAGATCAAAATAGGTTTCACCGTCGGGAGAGCGGGTTAAACGCAGATAATCGAAGCTATAGGTATTCAGATAAAGACTGTAGTTAGCAACTAGGGTGCTTTGCTGATAATCGGCGAAAACTTCCACTATCCATCCCTCCCCTTCACTCTGAATCACCCCTTCGAGGCTGTGGATGTAGCGAACTCGTCCGAGATCATCGAGGAGACGACGCATATCTTCTTTAGCGATGACCACGCCAGAATCAATAATACAGGGGGCGGGCAGGGGCTGTGAGGGCGGATGATAGTTCATAGGGATTGCCAGTAAAAAAATTTCCGTTAATAACCCACCGGGTGTTTCTACCGATTCCTGTTGCAATTTTTTTCGGGTTACGTCTCGATCTTAACCCAATCCGCTAGAACTTTTCACTGTTACTTAGGATTAATAACGATGATCGATGATTAATTTCTGTTTACTAAATATTTACAAAAATCTGGGTAGACAGGGCCTACCCGATCATGATTATTTACTGGGAGGGTTAGAAGCGGAAGGACTGCGATCGATGACTTGATCGATTAAACCATAGTCCAAGGCCTCTTCGGCGGACATAAAGAAATCCCTTTCCGTATCCTCGGCGATGAGGTCGAGAGGTTTACCTGTATGACTAGCTAGGTGTTGATTGAGTAATTGTTTGAGATAGAGAATTTCTTTGGCCTGAATTTCGATATCGGTGGCCTGACCTTGGGCGCCGCCCAGGGGTTGGTGAATCATGATCCGCGAGTTGGGTAGGCTCATTCTTTTGCCCGGTTTGCCGGCACTGAGGAGAAAAGCCCCCATACTGGCGGCTAAACCAATACAAATGGTGCTGACATCGGGACGGATTTGATTCATGGTGTCAAAAATCCCTAATCCGGCCGAAACGGAACCACCGGGGGAGTTGATATACAAGTAAATATCTTTTTCGGGGTCTTCTGCTTCTAGAAATAGTAATTGGGCGACGATTAGGTTAGCTAGGTCGCTGGTTACTTCTTGTCCCAAAAAGACGATTCTTTCCCGGAGTAGTCGGGAATAGATATCGAAGGCGCGTTCGCCCCGGCCTGTGGTTTCAATAACGGTAGGAATCATTGCGCTTTCTTGTCTTGCTGCTGCGGTTGGTTTTTTGATTTTGACATACTCCCACCGTCAAGCTACGCTGTGACGGGGGATTCTTTCCATATCACTATCGGAAATTCCTTGTTCAACGAGACAACTTAGATTCTCAATGTCTCCATTCAAAATCCAGAGGTCGGACTCTCCCAAGGCGTTTGGGTCGGTTTCTGTTTGCCCAACAGTACCGTTGACACTTCGACTTCGCTCAGTGTCAATGCCGAGCAAAGTCGAGGCGTTGAGATGTTTTCCCAAATATTTCAACCCTTTTTTAAGAATATTTATTGCTGCATTATGATCCCTATCTATGACTGTTTGACAGTTAGGACATTGATGAGTTCTAGTGCTTAATGATTTCTGAACTCTTGTTCCACAAAATGAACAATCTTGAGAAGTAAAATGCGGTGGTACAGCAACACAAACAATCTGATAAATCTTGGCAAAAAATTCAAACCATTCAGTGAATTGATACCAAGAAGCATCGGAAATCGACTTGGCGAGCTTACGGTTTTTTACTAAGTTTCTTACCTTTAAAGTTTCATAGACTACCAGATCATTAGACTGGACTAACGCCAAAGCGTCTTTAATTGCTTTGTCTTTACGTTGTCTTGATACTTTAAGATGAAGTTTAGCTACTTTTATCCGTTGCTTGTGATAGTTTTTAGACTGTTTCTTTCCTTGACGAAACTTTTTTGATAATCTCCTTTGTGCTTTTTTCAGTCGTTTTTCTGACTTTCTTAAATAACGTAGATTTTCTACAGTATTGTCTTGGGCATCGGTATAAAACTCTTTTAACCCTAAGTCAATTCCTGTTATTTGTCCCGTTGGTTTATGGTATTCTTGCCGTTCTACGTCAATCAAAAACTGACAATAATAACCGTCAGCACGTCTAACAACTCTTACCCGTCTAATCTGTTGCTCTGAATAATAAACTAAAGTTTTTTGACTACACCATAAATCAAATTCTCCTGCTTTAAAACCATCAGTAAATCTGATTTTACGTCGCTCATCAGATAGTTTGTAGCCTGTTAGTTTGTATTCAACCGAACGACTATGCTTTTTGAACCGAGGAAAACCCTTTTTCTCTGGTATATTAGCATGACAATTCTGATAAAACTTACTAATTGATTGCCAGGCTCTATCAGCAGCCGATTGACGAGCTTGAGAGTTTAATTTATTAACCCAAGGTGTCTCTTTATTGTTAGCTAGTACCGAGCAAAGTTTTTGGAGGTCATTCCGGGTTGTACCCTTATGATCCATCCAATGACGAACACAAGAGTTACGCACAAACTGAGAAGTTTTGATAGCTTCATCAAGCCGGTGATATTGCTCTGGTGTCCCGTTTTTTAGCTTCGCTTCTACGACTAACATCTAATAATTCTCGACCATTGGTTAGGTGGATTATAACACAGTTTGTCCACAGATGGTGGAATTAAACCGATGCTCCGTTGCTGACCCTTCGACTTCGCTCAGGGTCATTGATATTCTGGTCGGATTTCATCCCCCGCTAATTTTTGTGAGTATCTTATCGAAAAATGTAGCGGGGGTATTCATCCGATATTTTAGGTAACTTAGAGAATGGGAAGTGGGGAAGTGGGGAAGTGGGGAAGTGGGGAAGTGGGGAAGTGGGGAAGTGGGTAATTTCAACTAAAACCCTAAAACCCCTAAAACCCCAACACCCTAACACCTAACGGCTAAAAATAATCTTCTCGATGGCATCTAGGGCGGTTTCTAGGTCATCGTTGACGATTTGATCGGGGAATTCCTCACTGGCGGCTAATTCTTCTCGGGCGCGTTCCAGACGACGGGCGATCGCTGTTTCGGCATCTTTGCCCCGGTCGCGCAAACGACGTTCTAATTCCTCGAAACTGGGGGGTAGGATAAAGATTCTCTTCGCTTCGGGGAAGCTTTTACACACCTGTCTTGCTCCCTCCAATTCGATTTCTAGAATTACGGTCTGGCCTGCCGCTAATTGAGCAGCGATCGCTGATTGGGGTGTTCCATAGTAGTTGCCCGCGTATTCGGCCGATTCGAGAAATTCTCCGGCTGCCATTTTCTCCTCGAAACTGGGACGGTCGAGAAAGTAGTAATCTTCCCCCTCAATTTCACCCGGTCGAGGTGGGCGCGTAGTAGCGGATACTGACAGGTAGAGGTTAGGGAAACGAGTTAGTAAATGCCGTACTAGCGTACCCTTGCCCACACCGCTAGGGCCAGTAATGACGATTAATTGACCGGGTTGCATGGGGTTAATAAATTAGTTGCTACTATTAACAGGGGCTTCCTTGTTGACCACGAAACGGTGAGCCACGGTTTCCGGTTGAATGGCCGACAGCACCACATGACTAGAATCGGTGATGATCACCGCACGAGTCCGTCTTCCATAGGTAGCATCGATTAAACAGCCTTTATCCCGAGCATCACTGATGATGCGTTTGATGGGAGCAGATTCTGGGCTAACGATGGCGATAACCCGATTAGCGGAAACTATATTACCGAAGCCAATGTTGATCAGTTGTATATCCATAAGTTAACAAAGGTGTAGTCCTTTGTACAAAAGAGTGTGGAGGTATGATTACAATGTTATCGAGAAAGATTTAGCCTTACAAGGCTAAAAATAACATTCTTAATCACATTTTAGTATTTTTTCAGGTTTTTTGCGATTTTAATTAAATTTGTTTACACGAGTCTCTATCTTAGGGAGTAAATAGTCCAAAAGTCGAGAAAATTCGGGAATTTTGGGGGTTTGGGGTGATGGGGTGATGGGGTGTAGGGTGTGGTGCGATTCGTTGGCTAGAAACTAGACAGTAAGACGTTTAGAGGATTAGCCGCTTGGTAAATGTAGTACCTTGATAACTTTATAACCTTACAGGTGCGGGTTAGTAATAACCTTAGTCCTGTCCTCTAGATGCCTAGAGTGACGGCATTTCCTGCTGCTTTAGACTTGGTACATCTGAGGTAGTGAGCGAGGAAAAAAAGCGGTATCTGATAGCCTAAATCAGAAACCCGTTGAGCCAGAACCTATGGATAGCCCTGGGGCGAAGATACGAATTAACCATCGTCAACACCCACGAGCCAAAAGGCTGACAGGCTCGAAACAAAAGTTAACAGAGTTGGGGCTGATAGCTCATACCACTATCAGTAAGGCATTCCCGTTACTCTCGGTGGACAGTATCATCAAATACGGTTCAACCAATGGTTATAGGGAACGAAGTAACCCTGATTGACTCTGCCCGTTCGGGGCAGTAGGAAACCATCCGCAAGTCAATAGAGGGAGAGGATGTCCTTAAAAGCCAAGGCTTTGAGTAATATCAAAGATATGCTAACAAAGGGCGGGTAACTAGGAAGTCTAAGCAACAATCAACGGTCATATACGCCCTAAAACCAACAATCTTGTCTGGTGGGGATACAGCCAAGAGAGTTGAATAGACAAGGAAATAATAATTCCCATTATTATTCTACTAATGACAGTAGCCTAGTTACTCAGGAGCCGGATACGGCGAAAGTCGTAAGTCCGGTTTTGAAGCAGGGGGTGGGAAGGCGACTTCCTGCTCTACTGTAACGGGTGATGGGAGCTTTTTTCAGTGATCAGTAAACAGTAATCAGTGAACTGAAAACTCACATCTGATCACTGATAACTGATAACTGATCACTGATAACTGATCACTGATAACTGATCACTGTTAAGAATGTCCCCGGCAATGGCATGATAATTATGGTAACTAATAAGTATTCTCTATCCTTGGTGGGTGCGTTAGACTATGGGGTTTGCTGATCTATCGATCGCTGATATTGCGGCAGAGTACGATCTGGCCGATGAATCTGTGTTGTCACTTTGCGACCAATTAGGCATCTCCTATAAAGATCGGCAGACTAATCTCGCCCTAGAAGATGCTAAAGCAATTATCTCACTGATTTTATCCCAACGCTCAGGAGTAACCGCCTCGAAAACGGAAACGTCCCCTTGACTTTATTCCCCACTGCGATCTTCTCGGTGTCCGTGATCACTTAGAATCGATCGACACCCTCCCATAGGAGAAAATTTTTTAGTCACCTTAAAATCCCCCCTCTTGGAACAATTGCGAGTAGGAGAACAATGATCAAACGTTTGATTGTGGCAGCGATCGCTGTAGTCTTTTTTGTATTACAATTCAATCTTAACGGCGCTAGTGCCTTAGAACTCAATGAAAAAACCCTCACCATCACCCTCAATGATGCAGGGGAATCGGTGACTTTGACTTCTGAACAAGCGACGGAAGGACAGAAACTTTTTGTCGCCAATTGTACTAAGTGTCACCTGCAAGGTAAAACCAAAACTAATAATAACGTCAGTTTGGGTCTGGGTGATCTGGCCAAAGCGGAACCTCCCAGAGATAATCTGTTAGCATTGATTGATTATCTAGAACATCCCACCAGTTACGATGGTGAAGATGATCTCAGCGAATTTCATCCCAATGTTAGCCGTCCCGATATCTTCCCAGAATTACGCAATCTGACCGAAGATGATGTGTATAACGTCGCCGCTTATATGTTGGTTGCTCCCCGTCTAGACGAGCGCTGGGGTGGTACAATTTACTTCTAAATTGCCCTCCATATATCCCTCTATCCCTCTAGATTTCTAGGGGGATTTTTGATTAGACAGCAAATAGTTGTAAAAATTCTTTGAGTTCATTTAATACTTCATGCTCAAAGTTCCAAATATGACGTTTGTTTTTCATAACATAATCAAATCCATTCATACTGCATTTCCTGCCAGCTTGTTTTTTGTCTTCTGTGGAACAGGTATCAAATCGTAAATAGTTACTAATCCAAAACTTATCAAAATCTTTGTCTTTAATCGATTTTTCTTGCTTGTTTAAACAATTTCTCCAGTCTTCTAAACAATCCGCATAGGTGGAATCTTGACTTTTAATCTTCTTGAGAACTGTTTCTAGTTCTCCTTGTCCTTCCACATTGGTAAAATAACAAGCAAATTCTGTGATTTGATCTTCTATTGTTGTCAATCTATAAAGCTGACTGGTTTCCCTAATATCTTCCGCTTCTGGATACACCTTTTTCAGACAATCGTTAAGCCAATTTAGTCGCTCTGTCTTAGTATCAGAATCTTGATCGATAATAATACCAACTTTAGGGATAGCTTTTTTACCAAGAGTCGCCTTAATTTCATCGAAAGTGCTGGTTAATTTAGCTTGATCTAAACCCTGTAAACATTTATAGTCATCTTCCTCAAAGCAAATCGGTTTATCTAACTGAATTTTGTTAATATTTAAGTATTTTACTAGGGCTTCGATAAAAATTTTATCATTCTTGCTCTCGACGATTAATAAGTTACTCACCTCTCACCTCATTGCCATGTTTTAAGGCGTACTCTAAAGTGCTTAATTGTCTTTTAATACCAATAATTTTATCAGTTCTGGGACTCCTTGCTAGTTCAAAATAGGCCCCCTGTTCTGGATAATATTCTAACCCCACATCGGCAAAAGCTTGGATCATCTCTAAACTATGGGTTGTGGCAAAAATTTGGCTATCTAGTTCGATAGCTAATCGGAATAAAGTTTTCCAAATATCTGGGTAAGCAGTATAGTGAAGACCATTTTCTATTTCATCGATAAAAATAATTTTTTGCGGATTAAGCAGCAGAGCAAAAATCATCTCTATCAGACGATTAATAGCTTCACCAAACAGAAATATGGGTAGGCGTTTTGTCTCTTTTCTTTTCAGATATAAATTTGGTTCGCCCAGAAAAAAACTTTCTATTTTCTCAATAGAAGGATCGAGAATTTGTAGAGCTTTTAGCACTTCTTCTTCCTGTTCATTAAAAACTATTTTAGTATAGGACTCGCTCAATTCTTCCAAAGATTTACTGACAGATGCGGCAATGATTACTGGTTCCTCATCACCTGGATCAGGTAAAGCGAGTATTCCCTCAGAACTAGCAATTAAAAAATAGTTCAGTTGACCATCATTTGAGTCATTCTTGAGGTGAAAACTTGTGTGAATATTTAAGATAGAAATAACGGATTTATTTTTAGCGATAAAATCGTATAATTTTTGTAAGTCTTCAGAGATTCCTAAAACGCTATCTTTAAGAGAATCGGAAATCGATATTTTTACCAATTTATCTCCTTGGTTAGATTGGGAGCCTTTTAACTCAATAATATTTTTTCTATCAAGATTGAATAACAAATCATCCCAAGCATTTTTAGGAACAGCCCGAACAACTGCTAAAGATTGCCTACGAATGATTCCTCTGATGTGATTAATAGTATTTGGATAGGGGTAACTATACAAAAATATTGCCTCTAACAATGCAGTTTTCCCTGAATTGTTTTTACCGCCAATTAAATTAACTCGCTCAAAGCCTTCAATTTTGGTATGCTCAAAACATCTAAAATTACTAATTTCAATATCCTTAATCATGTTGACCTCCGGGCTGAATAAGCATAAATTTAGGGTTAGGAATGAAGCTGGCGAGATGGGGATTTTTTTCCTTAATTCTAGACGAGAATCGCCTCCAACTCTCAAAAAGGTGACTATCCCCCACCGAAACTGCCGCCCTAAGAGATAATAGAGAGAGGGATTTATTTACATTTCTTCATCATGGCTAGAGACTTACGAGGATTTATTAAGCTTTTAGAAGATCGTGGCCAATTACGCCGCATTAGTGCATCGGTCTCTGCCGATTTAGAAATTGCCGAGATCGCTAATCGGATGCTACAGGTAGGAGGACCGGCCCTACTGTTTGAAAACGTGCAAGGGGCCGAGTTTCCCGTCGCTATTAACCTGATGGGAACGGTAGAACGCATCTGTTGGGCGATGAACCTGAATAAACCCGAAGAATTGGAAGATTTAGGCAAAAAACTCGCCCTCTTGCAACAACCGAAACCGCCGAAAAAACTCTCCCAAGCGATCGATTTTGGTAAAGTGTTGTTTGATGTCCTGAAAGCCAAACCCAACCGTAACTTTTTCCCTGCCTGTCAACAGGTGATTTTAGAAGGGGATGAGGTAGATTTAAAGAAAATTCCGATGATTCGCCCCTATTCTGGCGATGCAGGCCAGATTATCACCCTAGGGCTAGTAATTACTAAAGATTGCGAAACGGGAACCCCTAACGTCGGTGTCTATCGCTTACAGCTACAGTCTCACAATACCATGACCGTCCACTGGTTATCCGTGCGCGGTGGGGCGCGTCACCTGCGAAAAGCGGCACAAATGGGCAAAAAATTAGAAATAGCCATTGCTTTAGGGGTCGATCCTTTAATTATCATGGCCGCCGCCACTCCTATCCCCGTAGATCTCTCAGAATGGCTGTTTGCTGGATTGTACGGCGGTTCTGGGGTACAGTTAGCCAAGTGTAAAACCCTCGATTTAGAAGTGCCGGCCGACTCAGAAATCGTCCTCGAAGGAACAATTACCCCCGGAGAGGTATTGCCAGATGGCCCCTTTGGTGATCACATGGGTTACTATGGCGGTGTGGAAGATTCACCCCTGATTCATTTCCACTGTATGACCCATCGTCGCGACCCTATTTATTTAACCACTTTTAGCGGTCGTCCTCCCAAGGAAGAGGCGATGATGGCTATCGCTCTTAATCGTATTTATACGCCGATTTTACGGCAACAGGTGTCGGAAATAAGAGATTTTTTCCTGCCCATGGAAGCTTTAAGCTATAAAGCGGCGATTATCTCCATTGATAAAGCTTATCCCGGACAAGCGCGGCGAGCGGCCTTAGCTTTTTGGAGTGCCTTACCCCAGTTCACCTATACTAAATTTGTCATCGTCGTCGATAAGGAGATTAATATTCGCGACCCCCGGCAAGTGGTTTGGGCAATTAGTTCTAAAGTGGATCCGGTTCGGGATGTGTTTATTCTCCCAGAAACCCCCTTTGATAGCCTCGATTTTGCCAGCGAAAAGGTCGGTTTGGGGGGGAGAATGGGAATTGATGCCACTACTAAAATGTATCCCGAAACTGACCACCAGTGGGGGGAACCTTTGGAGTCGGATCCGTCCATGGCGGTCAAGGTTTCCCAACGCTGGTCAGAATACGGTTTAATCGATATTAATTTACAAGAAGTGGATGCCAATAAGTTTGGCTACGAAATGTAGATTTAACCGACTAAGCTGTGAGCGCGGTCTCTTCAAAGATTTTAGGCAGTTTAACCCTTATTGCTGCCGTTTTTGAATCCTCAAAAATTAACTATGCAAGAGGTTTAATTAGGGTTTGCTGAAAAAGTAGGGGCGAAGCATTCGGATAGAAGCTCTAAGGTTTCACCGATAGGTTATTGCCCTAATGCTTCGCCCCTACAGGACGCGGGCCGATGAAGACACAAGGTGTTGAACCACGATTCTCTCAAAATCTTGCGCCTGTGGGAGCGAAACAGAACCCTAAAACCCTTACCTCGTCTATATTTCACATTTATTCAGCAAACCCTAATTAATTGAGTAGTTATATCAGTAGTCTGCCAAGTAATACTCAAAAATTAGGCTTTCTTCTTCTTTGTGTGTTCAGTATATAGGAGCGATCGATCTTTGTGTCCTTTGTGTCTTTGTGGTTCGTTCCACCCACTCGCCAGCAGCACTGTGTCTTAGAAGACATATCGTGCTTGACATAAATCCCGCAATAGTGCTACAATGAAAAGCTGGCTTAAGCCAAAGACAGCAGGTGCCAAACAGCTTAAATACCCTGCCGAGGTCAAAGCGAGAAAACAGCAGCCAAAAAGACCAAAGAGAGATTTTTTCTGTCTCGGTCGTGACTGAACTGATTCTCTCCACTCAACCCCGGCGCTACAAGGGGTTATTTTTGTGCCTGTGGAACCGGTCCCCCGCATACAGGAGGTGAACAAGGGATGGGGAGAAGCAGAGAAAGCAAGGGAGTAATTCTAGAAGAATTAAAAACCTCCCTTAGCGAAGCTCAATTAACGATGGTCATCGACTATCAAGGTTTAACCGTCGCCGAAATCAGCAATCTACGCCGCAAATTGCGCCCCACGGGAACGATTTGTAAAGTCACCAAAAATACTTTGATGGGATTGGCGATCGCTGAAGATAGTGGCTGGGAACCGATGAAAAGCCTTTTATCGGGAACATCCGCCTTTCTGCTCGTAAAAGAGGATATCGGTGGAGCTTTCAAGGCCTATCAAGAGTTCAAAAAAGAAAGCAAAAAAACCGAATTGCGCGGCGGTGTCCTCAAAGAAGGGACAAAAGGTCAACTGTTGACAGAAGATCAGCTAAAAGCGATCGCTGATTTACCGTCGAAAGAACAGTTAATCGCTCAGGCTGCCGGAGCAATCAACGCCATTGCCACCAAACTGGCCCGCAGCATCAACGAAGTTCCCGCATCTTTGGCCCGTGCCGTCGATGCCGTGGCCCGTCAAGAAGAAAAAGAAGCGGCTTAATACCGCGCCAATCGATCACTTAAAAAAATTAGGAGTCTAACCCATGTCTGCTGTAGCTGAAATCTTAGAAAAACTCAAAACCCTGACCCTCTTAGAGGCTGCGGAATTAGTCAAAGGTATCGAAGAAACCTTCGGAGTTAGTGCCGCCGCTCCAACTGGTGGCATAATTATGGCTGCCCCCGGGGCTGCTCCGGCTGCCGCCGCTGAAGCTGTGGAAGAACAAACCGAATTTAACGTCGTTCTCGAAGAAGTTCCCGCCGACAAGAAAATTGCTATCCTCAAGGTAGTGCGCGAATTGACCGGTTTAGGACTCAAAGAAGCGAAAGACCTAGTAGAAGCCGCTCCCAAAGCGGTTAAAGAAGGTACTAACAAAGATGATGCCGCCGCCGTCAAGAAAAAACTGGAAGATGCTGGGGCAAAAGTTAGCGTTAAATAGATCGCCACTGATTCTGGGGATATAATCTACATCCCCAGACAAGCCGAAAAACTCATTTCCTGATACTATAGGATTGTTATAGCAGTCTTGTAGGATGTCCAACCATGGAAAGCGTCGCTTACATTTTGGTTTTAACTATGGCTTTGTCGGTAATTTTCTTCGCCATCGCCTTCCGGGAACCTCCCCGGATTCAAAAGTAAATTTCTTAACTCCGTTTAGGTTAATAATTTTCTTCCCCGAGCCGCCCGCTTGTCAAAAGCAGGTTAGCGGCTCTGGTTTTCGTATTTAAAGGCTTAAATTAAAGGTTCCCCTCACCGAGCGCCTCCTATGCAATGCCCTAATTGTCAGCATACCGATAGTCGCGTTTTAGAGTCCCGTTCCTCCGAAAACGGTCAGAGCATTCGTCGTCGTCGTGAATGCTTACAATGTAAACATCGCTTCACCACCTACGAGCGCATCGAATTCGTGCCGATCACGGTGATTAAAAAAGATGGTAAACGGGAATCTTTTGATCGCTGCAAACTGCTGCGGGGTATCGTTCGCGCCTGCGAAAAAACCGGCATTCCCCACTCAAGATTAGAGGCGATCGTCAATGATATCGAATCCCGTTTGCAGCAAGACTCAAAACGGGAGGTAACAAGTCAGGAGATCGGTCAATTAGTCCTGGAATATCTCCGGCGAGAATCGGAAGTGGCCTATGTGCGCTTTGCTTCGGTTTACGGCAATTTTCAGGGAATTAGAGACTTTATCGCCGCTTTAGCGCTGCTGCAATCCTCCGAAATCGAACGCGCCTATCCTTCTTGGTCTCCAGTGGAAGAAGCCAGCGCGATCACCTCGTCTTAAATAGTTCCCGATTCAGTTATAATGAGGATCCCTTGTGCTATTTCAAGCCCAAGCTCTGGTTAGATTCTTAAAAGTCATTCTTGAGGCGGATTGCCTTCAAGAAAGCAGGATGCGGCAGTTCATCCCCTAGGCCCTGCCTAGAAACTAAATTGGGAGGCATCTCCTTTATTTAGAAACTGTACATCACATAGGAGGAAAAACCTACGGAACTTCCGAGGCCCAAACAACGTACATGACCACCCAAAAAACCGCAAACAAAAACATAGGCTTTACCCATGAAGATTTTGCCGCCCTTCTAGACAAATACGATTATCATTTCAGTCCGGGAGATGTTGTCGCTGGGACTGTTTTCAGCATGGAACCCCGGGGAGCGCTCATCGATATCGGTGCTAAAACCGCCGCTTTTATCCCCGTGCAGGAGATGTCGATCAACCGCGTCGATAATCCCGAAGAAGTTTTACAACCCAACGAAACCAGGGAATTTTTCATTCTTACCGACGAGAATGAAGATGGACAGCTAACCCTGTCGATCCGTCGCATCGAATATATGCGCGCTTGGGAACGGGTGCGTCAATTGCAAAAAGAAGATGCTACCGTGCGCTCGAATGTTTTCGCCACTAACCGTGGTGGGGCATTAGTCAGAATTGAAGGTCTCCGCGGCTTTATCCCCGGTTCTCACATTAGCACCAGAGAAGCGAAAGAGGATTTAGTCGGTCAGGAATTGCCCTTAAAGTTTTTAGAAGTGGACGAAGATCGCAACCGTCTGGTTTTAAGTCATCGTCGCGCTTTAGTGGAACGCAAGATGAACGGTTTAGCCGTGGGACAGGTGGTAATCGGTTCCGTGCGCGGAATCAAGCCCTACGGTGCTTTCATCGATATCGGTGGAGTCAGTGGTTTACTGCATATTTCCGAAATTTCTCACGATCACATTGACACCCCCCACACGGTTTTCAATGTCAATGATGAGTTGAAAGTGATGATTATCGATCTCGATGCCGAAAGAGGTCGCATTTCCCTCTCGACTAAACAATTAGAACCCGAACCGGGAGATATGCTAAAAAATCGCCCGTTAGTGTTTGAAAAAGCCGAAGAAATGGCGATTAAATACCGAGAAAAACGTCTAGCGGAAGCGGAAGGCCGGACCGTTTCGGAAGTAGTCGCAGAAATCGAAGTTCCCCCCGCCTTGGAGGAGGAAGATTTAGTTCTCGCCGCCGCCGAGGAGTAGGTCAGCTATCAGTTATCAGTTATCAGTCATCAGATTTGAGTTTTTAGTGGACAGTATTAAATAAAAGTTTCCTACTGTCTTTTCACTGATTACTGTTTACTGATCACTGATCACTGAAACGTCTCCCAACCCCTCGTTTAATTTCAATCTTCAAAACCGACACTGCCGACAACTCCTGTAATTCCGGTCATCTCCTCACTACTGTTGGCATCGAGGAAACGATCCAAGTCATCAAAAGTGGTTCCGTAGGTAATAGTGCTATCGTGGTATCCTTTCAGACTGACGGTATGTTGAGCAAAAACTTGCTGGAGATGGGGTAAACCGATGAGATAACCGTAGGTAGTAGCTCCGATGGCTAAATCCTTGCCCATTTCTTTAGTAGCCGACTCCAAACGAAAAGCGGCGTTGACTGTATCCCCGATCGCCGTATAATCTGGATGTTCACCGCTGCCAGTATTGCCGACCATGGCATAACCAGTATTCACCCCCGCACCGATGCGTAATTGGAAGGGTAAGGGATATTGTTCACTTAAAGTGCAAGTCATGTTATGTAGTTGCGTAATTGCTCGGAAAATTTGCAGGATATCGTCTTGATTGACTTCCTGTTGGCCGTGAAACCAGATGGCCATGATCGCATCACCAATATATTTATCTACCCAACTGCCGGAACTGCGGATAATATTCCCCGCATGGCGAAACCAACTGCCAATCAGAGAAGAAAGCACTTTTTCGTCTAATTGCCTGGTTAAAGCCGTAAAATTCCGCATATCTACCACCATCACCGATGTTAAGCGCCGTTCATGGAGGACGGAGGTGAGGGTATCCCATTCTGAATTGTGCGGTTGCTTGCCTACATTGGTGGGAGCAGGACGATAGAACTGCACCTCGGTTTTGCCAAAGGTGATCTGCTCTTTGCTATGGATAGTCACTGGAATGCCTACCCTTCTGCCATTGACAAAAGTTCCATTGCGACTACCGAGATCGATCAGATAAAAATCCCCTGTTTCCGTGGATTGTAAAATAGCGTGATTACGAGAGATACAGTGATCTTTAATCACGATATCGTTATCTTTGCTCCGTCCGATTGTCCAGTAAGATTTCCCCACGAGAGGGAAAAAACGCTGGCCCTTCTCGGTATGGAGTAGTAAATAGGGATTTTGTCCTAGTAGTATATCCACGGGTGCATAAGCGGCAATAGATAGACTGCACTAATTATATAGCTTATTCTATTAAGCCAGAGAAGCGGTAATCCAAAATAAACCATCGACTAAAATTGTACTCAATACGGCCCCGCTAAATGCCCACCAATGACATACCCTTTTTTGCAAAGGATAAATACCGATCGCTAAGAGCAGGTTGAGCAGCACGATCGCCCAACTGATGCCCCAGGGGGTCTCAATTTGGGCCAAGGCGTTATGAAATATCGGCGATACTAGGTTGGGATCTAGTTCCACGGTCATTAATTGTCGCCAGTAGGGGATTAGTCCCGTTAGATAGAAATATACATCGGTGATGGCCGTTCCTAACAAAGAACCCAGATAGAAAAGATTGCCCACTTTGCCGCGACCTTTGTATAATCCCCAGAGAACAAAGGGCAGCCCGATCGCTTCCATGGGAATATGGATCAACGGTTCCCAACGCCACCACCCCCAGTACAGAGAACCTGCTAACCAACTCCAACTAAAGCCCAAAAGTAAATCCCCCCAAAGACTGATTTTTTCTTGTTTGAGCAGCCAAATCCCTAACCCCACCCAGAAAAAGGTTAAAACTAGGCTAACTTCGGGATAGTAGCGCACTAGGGGTGCTTGTATGAATACGGGGACTGATACCAGAAATGCTGCTGTCCAAAAGACGGATTGACATTTTTCCCAGTTAGGGACTAGGGGTTTCAGGCGATCGGGATTGCTGGAAACTAGGGTAGAGTTGAGCAAAGGATTTCAGAATTGTTACGAAACTTTACTTACATTAATATACATCATTCTCTGTCCACTATATCCCCTCTAGAAGATTTTAATCAGTTAAAAAGGAAAATTGAGGGAGAATAACTGAGTGCTATCCTGTTAGAATCGAAACAACAGCAGCGATCGAGGAGTGAAACAAATATGCCGGCGGGCTATGAAGAAAATCCCAGAATGCCCCTAGATAAAGTTATTTTTGTTACTGCTTGCATCTATCTAGGTTGGGTGGTGGCATGGCTCATCAGTCAGAAAAATGCCCCTATCTCTCAAAATAGCACGACTTCCCAAGAAGATAAAAAATTTATTGCCTATCTGCAATCATCCCTTGCTATTATCGATCGCCAAAGTCAAACTTCATCCCCCGATCCCAATCCTGCTGCCAAAAATAACCCTTCTCCAGTAGTGCCAGTTCCACCAGCACCACCCGCTAATTTACCAGTTAATAATACTCCCCAGATCATAGAAAGAATTTACGTTCCCGTTTATCCCCAAACCCCTGAAACTACTGCCAAACTTGTCCCAGTTACACCCTCAAATACCGACATTTCTGCACCACCATTACCAGCTGCTCCCCAAGGGAATCGACCAGTAGCAGCGGTTATTCCTACCAATAATCAGGTGAAAAATACCCTGGTGGGGGTAATGGATTTAGGCGATCAATCTTCAGCTTTATTTGATAATAAGGGCATAACTACTCGTATTTCTCCGGGGGAATTTATCAATGGTTGGACTTTAGTGGAAGTTGGTAGTCAACAGGTTATTTTGTCTCGCAACGGTCAAACAAAAGTCTTAGAAGTGGGACAATCTTTTTAGGTTAAACGACGGATAAATTCTAGGGGTAAACCGTCTGTATCGGCAATAAAGGTGACTTCATAGACATGATCGCCGATCATCTGTTGTTGAGGTGGCAAAAGAATTTTTAAAGGTTGATATAAATCGGCATCCTCTTGATGGGATTGCTGAAAGTTATTTGTTAATTTTTCTAACCATTCTGGTAAATTGCTGACATTTTCTGTTAGGTCAAAAGACAAGTGGTAATAACCGACATAATGCTGATCACTAAAGGCATCGGGGGCGGGTTTCGGTTCAGGAATTTGGATTAATTCGATGCGTCCGTTCAACCCCGTTAACCAACAGGCCAAAGTATAACCAGTAGTGAATCTTTCCTCTAGGGTAAAACCGAGAAGTTGGTAAAAAGCGATCGCCCGATGGATATTGGCGGTACGAATAGAAGCATGGTGCATTTTCAGGAGAAAGAATTATGAATTATGAATTATGAATTATGAAGTGGGGAGATGGGGAAGTGGGGAGATGGGGAAGTGGGGAGATGGGGATAATAAATAAAAGCAATCTTCTATCTCCTATCTCCTGACGACTGGCTCCTAATGGCTAATGATTAATCAAAAAGACGAAAATAGGGGTAACGTTTGGGAACCCCCGGTTCTTTTTCCAGATCAAAGTTAATTACATCCCAACAGGGTTCATCGGGGGCATCGGGACTAAATTCTACCGGTAAACCGTAGAGACGGGGAATAGTGGCTTCACCCGGTTCATTACCGCGCCAAGTGGTGTTACGTTCTAGGTAGGAACTAACTAAATCGCGATAACGGTTGGCAATAATTACTTTAGTCGCTTTAAATCCTTGGGTATAGAGGCGATCGAGTGCTTCGTGAATCTCAAAACGAATACCATCCGGGTGAGTGTGTTGACGATACCACTCACCATTCCAGAGTCGCCAATGCCGTCCTGACTGCAAGTGAACCAACTCACCCGTTTTGGGATCGGCTTCAAAAGCTCCATGGCGCGGACACAAATAGGTATCCGTCAAAGTGAGGGCGGGGATTAGCTGCCGACAGTGAGGACAATGGATATCGGGGCCAAAAACAGGGTATTGTAAACTTGCATTGATCATGGAAGAACCTAAACTAAAAATTGCTATCTTTGTACCAATAATCCTATCCATATTATACCCAACCAAATTGGACGGGTATTCTCTTTCGACTTTAGTGCAGATCCTCCCATGTCTTTAGATAACTTAAGATCAACTTCTAATTTCTGGCCGATTGTCGATGTCAGTCAAGCGGCTTTTATCGCCCCTAATGCCACGGTAATAGGCGATATTTCCCTAGCTGTGGGGGTGAGTGTTTGGTATGGGGCGGTATTGCGTGCCGACGTGGAACGCATCGAAATTGGGGCCTATACTAATATCCAAGATGGGGCGATCCTACACGGAGATCCAGGCAAAATTACTATCCTTGAAGATTACGTTACCATCGGGCATCGGGCGGTAATTCACGCGGCCCATATTGAACGCGGTTGTTTAATCGGCATTGGGGCAGTGATTCTCGATGGTGTGCGCGTCGGGGCGGGTAGTATTGTCGGGGCGGGTAGTATTGTGACAAAAGATATACCACCGCGATCTTTAGTGGTGGGTATTCCCGCTAAACGCGTCCGGGAAGTATCGCCACAGGAGGCTCAAGAGTTGATTGAACACGCCGAGCGCTATGCTAAACTTGCCCTCGTTCATGGGGGAAAAGGTACTGATACCGGATTCCCAAAAGGGGCGGTTTAGGGTATAAATATAAAATGAGAATCAAGTAACAATCTTTTAAGCACTGACCGAGGAGAAGGAAATCTATGGACTGGAGAGTGTTAATCGTTTTAACCCCTTTGCTTATTGCTGGTGGCTGGGCTGTCTTCAATATCGGCGCTGCCGCTATTAGACAAGCTCAACAGTTTCTCAGCAAACAAAGTTAATAAAAGTTTATAATTTTTAGTAAAACCGATCCCCTAGGCGATCGGTTTTTAATTTTTCCTTTTTGAATTATGAATTATGAATTATGAATTGGGGTATGGGGAGAACAAATAAAAATAATCTCCTGTCTCCTGAATCCTGTCTCCTGACTCCTGTCTCCTGTCTCCTGAATCCTAACCCCACCAATACACTTTTTCAGCAATCTCTACCTAACCATGAAATCTAACTATCAAAATCTCATTGAAGAACTTGCCCATCTGGAAATTATCACCGATCCGGGACAAGTGGCGAAACTTTCCTTAGATTATTATCATTTTAGTCCCATTTTAGAAGCACAACTGCAAGATAAACGGGCTGATTTAGTCATTCGTCCCCACAATAGCCAAGAGGTTATTGACATCGCTAAAACCTGCGTTAAATACCAAATTCCTTTAACAGTTAGAGGTGCGGGTACAGGTAATTATGGTCAATGTGTTCCCTTGCAGGGCGGAGTAATTTTAGACACAACCAAACTAACAAAAATTATCTCGATCGAACCGGGTACAGCACGGGTAGAAGCGGGGGTAAAAATGGCATTTTTTGATAAACAAGCTCGCGCAATTGGTTGGGAATTAAGAATGGCTCCCTCTACCTATCGGACGGCGACAATTGGCGGTTTTATCGGGGGTGGCAGTGTGGGCATGGGTTCAATTAATTATGGACAATTGAAGGATAGAGGCAATCTGCAAGCAGTGCAATTAGTCACCCTAGAAACAGAACCCAAAATTATCGAATTACGGGGGGATGAAGTAGAAAAAGTCAATCATGCCTACGGAACCAATGGCATTATTACCGAGTTAGAAATAGCCCTCGCTCCCTGTTATCCTTGGGCAGAATTTATCGTTACTTTTGCCGATTTTCTCACCGCCGCTAAATTCGGTCAAGCTCTCAGTGATAGTGATGGCATTGTCAAGAAAATGGTTAGTGTTCACTCCTGTCCAATTCCCGCTTATTTTATCGCTCTTAAGGATTATTTACCCACAGGAAAAGCGGCAGTTTTGTTAATAGTATCGGACAGCGATCGAGTTGCCCTAGAATCTTTAATTAAAGAATATAATGGTGAACTTACTTACTATAAAACGCCAGAAGAAACCCAAAAAGGCAACAGTATCTTAGAATTTACTTGGAATCATACCACTCTCCATGCGCGTAGTTTTAACCCCAAAATAACTTATCTACAAGCTTTTTATTTTAATCTAGCCACGGTGGAGAAACTCTATAACTATTTTGGTGAGGAAATCATGATGCACCTAGAATTTTTGAGATTTCAAGGTAAAGTTATTCCCGCCGGTCTTCCCTTGCTAGAATTTACCACAGAAACTCGATTAAATGAGATTATTGCTATCTATGAACAACAGGGGGCAGCTATTGCCAATCCTCACACTTATATCATGGAAGATGGCGGCAGCAGACAGATTAATCCGCTACAACTAGAATTTAAACAACTCGTCGATCCCTACGGATTGAACAATCCGGGTAAAATGCGAGCATGGATTGAAGCAAGGGGGTAGGGGTTAGATTGAGGCTAAATTAAGCAAGATAGTTCACCGCTAAGTAGTTGGACAAAAGTAAAGTTAACTGTGGGGTAAGGAGTCAGGAGTCAGAAGTCAGGAGTCAGAAGTCAGAAGTCAGGAGTCAGGAGTCAGAAGTCAGGAGTCAGGAGTCGGTCGTCAGTAAGAATTGCGGCAATTTACATTTCTTAAGATAGACAACAGAATTTATGTCCGACTACTTACCAACGAATCACTAACCGCTAAAAAGGGAGTGGGGAAAACAAAACTCCCCGCTGCCTCCTGCCTATTCCCGGACTTGCCCCGATCCGATACAATTAAACGGTTGTCTTGGAATAATTAATAGTGATCGAGCGTTATACTCTCCCTGCGATGGGGAATTTGTGGACGGATAGATATAAATATCAAACATGGCTAGAGGTAGAGATAGCCGTCTGTGAAGCGCAGGCAGAATTAGGCTATATTCCCGGGGATGCAGTGGAAGAAATTAAGGCAAAAGCTAATTTTGATCCCGATCGCATTTTAGAAATAGAAGCAGAAGTGCGCCACGATGTCATCGCCTTTTTAACAAATGTTAACGAATATGTGGGCGAGCCGGGGCGTTATATTCATTTGGGTTTAACCAGTTCTGATGTATTAGATACCGCCCTATCCTTACAATTAGTCGCCAGTTTAAACCTGATTCTAGAACAATTAGAAGATTTTATCCAAGCCCTGCGCTATCGCGCCCAAGAACACCGTTATACAGTCATGGTGGGACGTTCCCACGGCATTCACGCCGAACCGATCACCTTTGGCTTTAAACTAGCGGGATGGTTAGCGGAAGTGCTGCGGGGACGCGATCGTTTAATTCGCTTGCGCCAAGACATCGCCATCGGTAAAATATCTGGTGCAGTGGGAACCTATGCCAATATTGACCCGAAAATTGAGGCGTTAACCTGTCAGAAGTTAGGATTAGAACCGGATACCGCTTCCACTCAAGTGATATCGCGCGATCGACACGCCGATTATGTGCAACAATTAGCCTTATTAGCGGCTTCGATCGAACGTTTTGCCGTGGAGATTCGCAACCTGCAAAGAACCGATGTCCTAGAAGTGGAAGAATACTTTTCCAAAGGACAAAAAGGCTCCTCCGCTATGCCCCATAAACGTAATCCCATCCGTTCAGAACGCTTAACGGGAATGGCGAGAATTATCCGTAGTCATAGCGTTTCCGCCTTAGAAAATATCGCCCTCTGGCACGAAAGAGATATTTCCCATAGTTCCGTAGAACGGGTGATGCTGCCGGATGTTTGCATTTTGACCCACTTTATGCTGAAGGAAATCACCGATTTAGTCAAAAATCTGCTGGTGTATCCCGAAAACATGAAGCGAAATATGAATGTCTATGGTGGTGTGATTTTCAGTCAAAGAGTTCTTTTAACTTTGGTGAGTAAGGGAATTAGCCGGGAATCTGCCTATAAAATCGTCCAAGAAAACGCCCATCGCGCTTGGAACACCGATAACGGCAATTTTAAAGCTTTTATCAGCCAAGATGAGCGAGTTACCGGTATTTTATCCCCCGACGAGATCGAAAGTTGCTTTGATCCCCAGCAGCACCTAAATCATCTTAATAGCATCTACCAAAGGTTAGATATTTAAGGAGCTTTCAGTGATCAGCTATCGGCCACGTTTTTGAGATCGGCAATTTGAAACCTTGGGAGTAACAATGTCATGACCATTACTGCGAGCGACCTACCGATGGAAAAAATTGCCCAGTTTTGCGATCGCTGGCAAGTGACCGAATTCGCTCTATTCGGCTCCGTCCTGCGCGAAGACTTCCGCCCCGACAGCGACATTGATGTTATGGTGGAATTTCATCCAGAAGCTCATCCCACATTCAGCACCCTAGACCAAATGGAAGCAGAGCTAAAAACCATTTTCCATCGAGATGTTGACCTGATTACCCGCCAAGGCATTGCCACCAGTCGCAACTACCTACGCCGTAATCAAATCCTTTCTTCGGCTCAAGTGATTTATGCAACGGGATCCCCAATTCCTGCTTGATATGCTGCAATCCGCAGAACTGGTCATGATCTACACGGCTCAATGCTCGAAAGCTGAGTTCGTCGCTAATGTGCAGCTTCAAGATTCAGTGATTCGACGGCTCTTGGTGATTGCCGAAGCCGCCGGACGAGTTTCCCAAACAACCCGACAGAACTTGCCCAACATTGCTTGGCAAGAAATCAAGGGAATGCGAAATCGGTTGGTACATGAGTATGATGATGTCAACCTCAACATCGTTTGGGATGTGGTTCAATCGCAGCTCCCATCACTAATTGAGGAGTTAAAGGGGCAAATTCCTCCTGAACGTTGAGGGTTGTTAGGCGGAAGTAGCGATCGCATAGGGAGAACTAAATCGACGACAGGGAACGCACCTTATGCCATTTTTCTTTATTCGTGGCAGACATCTTACTCCCCTCTACCTTTCTAGAATAGGGTTTGAGGTTGGAGGCAATTAACCATCTCTGCCATTACTTTAGAAAAATGGTATTAGCAAGGTCCTATTCACGTTTGATCAGGATTATCCTCTATATTGTTGACTTTCGTTAATTGTGGAAAAATATCTCGTACTGCCTCTTCAAATTTTTTGTAGGAAGACAAGGATTCTAATTTCGACAATTCGATTTTTGTACCAAGCGGTGAATATAAATCGTCAATTTTTAGTTTATTTCGATACCGTTTAGTTATACCTTCTCTGGCTTTATTGATTGCATTTTTAATCGTTTCTTTCGGATTGCTAAAAGATTCTGGCTCTTTATCGATTGCTAACTCACTATCACTTTTATTTGTAGACAATTCTTTTTTTAGTAATTCTTTGTCTGCTAATATCCAGGCTTCAGTCATTTGTATTGGAACGATAGCAACTAAATTTTTGCATAAGTCTCGCTCGTCTGATTTAATAGCATTAAAAGCCGGATTAATTCTTTCCTTAAATGCGTTTTCATCTGTTTTATCATCTGCGTCTGCATGGAAGCACAAAACCATTGCTCCCTTCTCCACCGCTTGAATTGCGTATTTTTTAGCTTTTTCTTGGATATTTTCGCCAGAGATTTGTGGAAGACAAATTGGGTCAAAAATTTCTATTTTTTGTTGACCGTCAAAGGCAACTCTCTCGAAAGTGCGCTGAATAATATTCGTTAAAAATTTATGATCAGAACTGCCTTCTGTAGCTAAGGCAATAATTATTTGTTTGATTTTTTTTGCCATCTTAATTGATTTACGTTAATTGGTTTTGTTGGTTTTTAATATTTTTAATCGCACTTTCAGCATCAGCAGTTTTTAGATATTCGACAACTTCCGAGAGAGTTAGCTTGGCCTCATTTTCGGAGAAAAATAAGGTTAATTGCTTTTTATTCTCTTTGATAACAGGGTGAAAATTACTGCTTTTCATCTTAATTCGCTTCCCTTCAATAGTGGATATTATAGTGGTAAGTTGAGAAAGCCAAATGCTGACATTTTTATCATCTTGCCAATTAATTAATTGACTAACCAGAACTGGAGAATGAGTGTTCACTATTACTTGGCGTAAAGGCATTTCAGTATCTTCAAAATCGACAGTTAGCTCTTTTAATAATTTTGCCATTGCTTCAATACGAAAAGGATGGATGCCATTTTCTGGCTCTTCAAAACACAGTAATCCTGTGTGTTGTCGGTCGTATTGCAGGACACATAATGTTAATAAACGTAGGGTTCCTTCGGAAAGCACTCTCGAAGAAAACTCCCGACCATCATCACCTTTTACCTTGATAATAAATTGTCGATTTGCTTTGTCATCATAAACATTAACTTCTGTAAAATTCGGTAGCAGATTATTGAGATCACGGGAAATTGCTGTGAGGGTATATTCATCATCTTGTTTGATGCGAAATAAAGCAGCGGCTAAATTCTTTCCGCTTGCTGTTATTGTATCTCTGATGCCCATATCTTGACGCGTAGGTTCTCGCAGATCTTCGGGATTAAGCTGCATAAACTTCCAACTCAGCATTTCTTGTTTGGCGGCTAATATATGTTTAAAATCTATAGTATTAATGCTGCTTAAAACAGTTTGTGATGCGTTTTTTGCGGGAAATACTTTTTTATTCCCTTGTTGACCGTCTTGAGGTACAACAATGGTAGCAATACCACTAATATCTTCAGTCTTAATATAAGGAATGGCTCTCCTACCCTTTACTTTTGGTCGCCAAGTTTCCAATACTGTCTTAGGAATATAATTTTTTACCCAATTATCTTCATTGTGCTTTAAATTTTCTAAACTTTCATAAACAATATACAAGTTTTCAAAGCCACTTATATTAGACTCTCGTTTAATTTTTAATTGATAGCGTAATCTTGTATATTTAAGATCGACTTCCCCACCCCAATTATCTTTTACCTTGCGATTGACTAACATTTCAACTATAAATTCCATTTCCGTGGCGTAGTCGTCCTCATCATATTGGGTAAAAAGTTCGCTAGGATGTCCTCGCTGCTCGCTAAAAGCCGTCTTCATATCCACTTCTGCCAACCGCGTCAACAATTGCAAAGCATCAAATAAATTACTCTTACCAGAAGCATTAACCCCAGCAACTACAGTAAGCGGCGTGAATACCATTTCAAAATTATGAAAGGATTTAAAGCCATGAATTTTAATATAAGTAATCATAGTTTTAGGCGATAGGTAATATTAAAACATCAGCGCAATATTTAACCATACTGGAAAATCTTATCAACTTTCGCCCGATACTGTCCTACTATAATCTAGACATTGGCTTACAGGGGTAGTGCGATTACGCCGATTTTGTCGAGTGCGTTCCCTGCTGCAACGAGGGAGAACGCACCTTACCGATCGATTCCTGAGAGTATAGGGTCTTAGTCTAACAAAACCCATAGACAACAGCTTATCTGGCTGACGGCCGGGGGCTGACGACCGGCGGCTAAAAATTAACATTGCAAGAAAACTTAACAATTGGCCAAGAAACTCGATCGAGTAGGTAGAATAGCAAGTAAACCATTTTGTAAACTCCACCCGATTAACTAACTAGAATAGAGATAACCCAGAACGCCTGTGATAGATAAAAGACGCACTACTCGCGATCTCCCCCAAATTAACGAAAGAATCCGCTTTCCCGAAATCCGCGTTATCGATAGCGACGGCTCTCAACTGGGAATTATTACTCCTGCCGAAGCTTTGCGCGTGGCCGAAGAAAAGGAACTTGATCTCGTCCTCGTCAGTGAAACGGCAAATCCTCCCGTTTGCCGGATTATGGACTATGGCAAGTACAAGTTTGAACAGGAGAAAAAAGCGCGTGAAGCCAAGAAAAAACAGCATACAGCCGATATAAAAGAAGTTAAAATGCGCTATAAAATCGATGAGCATGACTACAACGTGCGAGTCAACCAAGCGCAACGTTTTTTAAAAGCGGGAGATAAGGTAAAAGCGACGATTACCTTCCGAGGTCGCGAAATTCAACACTCTAACCTAGCGGAAGAATTACTGGCTCGCATGGCCAAAGACTTACAGGATGTGGCTGAGGTACAGCAAGCACCAAAAAAAGAAGGTCGTAACATGATGATGATGTTATCGCCGAAAAAATAACTAACTAATCCAGAAAAAGGGGCTAAGTCCCCTTTTTTGTTTTTCAGAAATCCCGAAAAGAACCCGATCATTTACAGCCTTTCTCAAAAATATGAAGTATAATGTTGTCGATAGCTAAATTGTCCAAAATATGAAATACTATCCAGTAGAGTTCCGTCAGAAAATCCTAGACTGTTATTATAACGAACCCATTTCTCAAAGGCAATTAGCGAAAAGATTCTGCGTAGCCTTAAGTTTCGGACAAAAGCTTTTGAAGTAATCTCGATAAACGGGAGATATTCGACCGAAAACTTATCGATGTGGCCGTCATTTAAAACTCACTCAAGAACAGATGATCGCCCTAGGTGAGTTAATTGAAGAAAATAATGACGCAACTCTAAACGAACTATCAGAACTGTTCCTAGAAAGAACCGGTATAGTGCTAAGTGTTGCGACAGTGGCAAGAATATCCGAACGATTGAGAATGACTCGCAAAAAAAACTCTACACCCCCCAGAAAAAGAGACAGAAAGAGTACAACAACTTAGACAAGAATACAAAGGATAAAATTAGGGACGTAGACGAGGAAAACCTTATCTCGCTTGACGAAGCTGGTTCAAATCTATCTATGACCAGAACCCACGCTCGCTCACTTAAAGGAACTAGAGCGCACGGGACTCGACCCATTAAAAAAGGACAAAATGTTTCTACTATTACAGCAATTACTAAAAAAGAAGTTCTGGCTACAGCCAATTGTTTAGGAGCGATAACTGGGATTTTATTTGAAGCGTTTATTATCCGAATATTAGTTCCTAAGCTCTGGGAAGGTGCGGTAATCAATATCGATAACTGTAAAATTCATTTCAGGGAAGAGGTCAATAAAGCGGTTGCATAAAAAGGAGCTAAACTAATTTATTTAGGGTTGGCTGAATAAATATAAAAACCTTGTTGGATAAGACTTTTAGACTTTTTTCCCATCAAAAAGTGCCAATCATTGGGGTGATCGGGGGAAAATCCCTGGACTTTTTCCCTGAAAATTAGGTAGTTGACCCCCTGAAAATCGGTAAAACCCCACACCCCACACCCCACACCCCACACCCTGCCCCCAGGAAAAACTTTTTGCCGCAAACCCTATTTACCTCCTTACTCTCCCGATTTTGCCCCGATTGAAAATTTTTGGTCAAAAATCAAGTCAATCTTGAGAAAATTAAAACCGAGAACTTATCGAGAGCTAGATGAAGCTTTAGAAGAGGCTTTTAAGCAAGTCTCGGAACAAGACCTTCGTAATTGGTTCACACACTGTTGCTATTGTACCTCATCTATCTGATAAAGGCTGTATAATCAACACTACCACTATTAAAGCTTAAAATTCCTTAGAGGAAAAAACTAGACCAAAATGCTTTAAAATCGGGTAAAATAGTTCATAACTGAACTTCTCATAAATATGGTGGCTAGGGAGATAATTAGTTTAGTATTAGTGAAAACTTGGAATGGTCATGATGATGATGAAATTATTAGGATGTGTAGTCATTTTTGCAAGTTTAGTGAATGTTACACCAGGGATAGCAAATCATCCCCCCCGACAAATTGCCCAAGCGTCTAGCACTTCTTCGATTCAAGGTTATTGTTTTTCAGTCGCTAATGATAATCTGGATTCTACCGCAAGGATTTATATTCAGGGAAATCAAGTCACGGGTCGGGTACAAGCTACAATTCATAATGAACAAGCAGCTTATTATACTTCCTATACTCAAACCTTACAAGGAACAAAAAAGGGGAATCAGTTAAACTTAAATATCACGACAAAAATTGAGTTAGACACCCAAAAAACTCAAGAAATCTGGACATTAACCGCAGATTCTTTGAATACGGGACGAGAAGTTTATCAAAAACAACCTTGTTTATTGTCTCAAATCCAGTTTGCACCAGGGACTAATAGCGCCACCGTTAATCAATCGGTTGTGCGAGGGAGTCGAAATATTTATCTCTTAAGAGTAAATCGAGGACAGAGAATGGATCTTAAAATTACATCCTTAGAAAATAATGCCGTATTTGATGTGATTGCACCGAATGGGGAAATATTGAAAACAGAAGCTACCCAATCTAGTCTAAAATTACCTGCTACTGGAAATTATGAAATAATTGTAGGGGGAACTCGCGGCAATGCCACCTATAAATTAAATGTTAAAATTCAATAAATAGGGTTGGCTGAAAAAGTTTGTTGGTGGGGTTAGGCTTCGGCAGATTATTTTACTTATTCTCCCTTTTCCCCACTTCATAATTCATAATTGATAATTCCCCCAACCCCGATGAATAACCCCCCCCATAGTCCATTCAATTACACAGAGGCTTTTATTGCTCTAGGAACGAGTAATTTTGATCGCTCGGTGCAGTTTTATCGTCAACTGTTGCAGCAGGAACCAAGCCCCTACCTTGCCGCCGTTTATGCGGAATTTAGGCTGATTAACCTTAAATTAGGTCTTTTTTGCCCTAAAGAGTCCCACAGAGAGGAATTTGGCGATTCTCGGGGCAGTGGCATGAGCATTTGTTTCGAGGTGGAGAGTCTCGAAAAAGCGATCGAGCATTGGAGCGAAATCGGCTATGGTGCTAGGGGAGAAATTAGCCAAGCTTCCCACGGTTCGGAAATCTACATCTATGATCCCGATGGTAATCGTTTAATTTTCCATCAATCCACCGCTAAAACCAATCCTTTCAGGTAGGAACCTTCCGAGTGATAGATACTGGTGGGATGGTCCGCCGGTTGGCTTAAACGTGCTAAAATTCGCACTGGGCGGGCTGATTCAATAGCGGCAGCCATGACAGCCCCCTGAAAATGTTCTTCGTTAACCACTTGGGAACAGGAAAAGGTGAAAATAATACCTTGGGGGCGAATTTTCTGGAAAGCTTGGTGATTTAATCTTTTATAAGCCATAACCGCCTGATGACGGGATTGGATGCTTTTGGCAAAAGCGGGGGGATCGAGGACAATCAAATCGTAATCCTCCTGACAGTCGCGCAGGAAGTTAAAAACATCGGCACTGTAGGATTGATGGGGAACTTCGCTGAGATTATTCAGGGCGATATTTTTTTCGGTAAGATCGATCGCACCGTGGGAACTATCAACGGAATCGACTAGGGCAGCCCCCGCTTGCATAGCATAGACAGAAAAGCCGCCAGAATAAGAAAAAGTGTTTAAAACCCGTTTATTATGGCAATATTGGGCTAATAAAGCTCTATTTTCTCTTTGATCGAGGAAAAATCCCGTTTTTTGTCCTTTTTCCCAATCAATAATAAAGCGATGGCCGGATTCTAACACCTCATCGCTGGTTTTTTGACCAAATAAGTATTTATTCTCGGAGATATGGGCGCTTTTCGCCAAAACTGCGGCACTTTTATCGTAAACTGCCCGTAAATTGTCGCCGTAGATAGTTTTTAGGCAATCGACAATCAGATCAAGACGTTGGTATAAAGCTAAGGAATAAGCTTGAATAACCGCCGTGCCATTGTACCAATCGACGATTAAACTGGGTAAACCGTCTCCTTCAGCGTTAATTAAACGATAACAGTTAGTTTTCGGGTTATCCACTAAACCGATTTGTTGCCGCAGCCGATAGGCATTCTGGAATTTTTCGAGAAATAATTGAGCAATATCGCTGACTTTTTGGAAAGAAAGAATTTTAACGGCAATATTGCTAGGATTATACAGTCCAGTGGCTAGATATTCGCCTCGATCGCTATAAACCTCAACGATAGCACCCTCTTTGACTTCTCCCTCCATCTCTTTAATCGCCCCGGAAAATATCCAAGGATGGAATCGTTTAACAGCATCAATTTTATGGTTTTTCAGGATAATTTTCGCTAAATCTGGCATGGATAAAGAATCAGGGTTGATAGCTGACGGCTACTAGATAATTCTATTATCCCCTGCCGGCAGCACAAAACCATGGTTTGTTATCCCTCGATCGAGTGGCATCAAAGCAAGTCCCCACAATCGAGGGATAATCAGAGGGAATTCTCGCCTATAATAAGTTAGATTTTAGCGATAGTCCCTCGACAAATGCCAAGAAAAAGTGATGCTGCCGGTGGTTTAGGTTTATGGTTTCAGCGTTTGGGGGCTGCCAGTTTGTTAGCGGGACAAACTTTTTTACATATTCTTAATGGCAAAATCCACCGGCGTAATACTCTGGAACAAATGAGTATTGTTGGACCCGAATCCTTGACAATTGCCCTAATTACTGCTGCTTTTGTGGGTATGGTTTTCACTATTCAGGTAGCCAGAGAATTTATTTTTTTTGGGGCGGGTAGTTTTGTTGGGGGAGTCCTTTCCTTGGCTTTAACAAGAGAATTAGCCCCAGTTTTAACCGCAGTGGTGGTGGCGGGAAGAGTTGGCTCGGCTTTTGCCGCCGAAATTGGTACAATGCGAGTAACAGAACAAATTGACGCTTTATATATTTTAAAAACCGATCCGATCGATTATTTGGTCATTCCCCGGGTGATTGCCTGTAGTTTAATGTTACCCCTGCTCACTATTATCTCTTTAGTCACAGGGCTACTCGGTGGTTTATTTATTTCCGATAGTCTTTACGGTATTTCCTATTCCCTATTCTTACAATCAGCCCAAAATTTTCTGGAAACATGGGATTTAATTAGTTCTATGTTAAAGTCCCTAATTTTTGGGGTTTTAATTGCTATTATCGGTTGCAGTTGGGGTTTAACCACCACCGGCGGTGCTAAAGGAGTTGGTCAATCTACTACCACGGCTGTGGTAACTTCTTTATTAGCGATTTTTGTGGCTAATTTTTTCCTCTCTTGGCTGATGTTTCAAGGTACAGGTAATGCGGAAATCGGCTAAGACATTTATCAGTAATCAGCTTCTAAAGGCAAGAGGCAAAAGGCAACAGGCAACAGTAAAGGGATTGGGGGAGATTAGGATTTGTTGAAGGGATTGAGAGCAAGACAAGTTTTAATTAATTCCTCCACTCCCAGGACTGGATAAATAGGGACTCCTAACTGATTAATAACAGTTTCTAGGGTGAGATCATCTAAAAATACCGCTTCCCCATGCTTGAGCATGAGGGAGGGTAATAAAACCCCATCCCCAAGATTTTTACCTTGTAATCCTTTGAGAATATCTTGCCCAGTTAATAAACCCGTAACCGTGATTTCCTGCCCCCAATAATCACTATTTAAAGCCACTAATTCCACGGTTAAACCTCGCACCTTATTTAACTGTTTAACTAGGGGTTGAAAAGCTTGTTCTACGGCATTTCCCACTACCCATACCAACCGTCTAGAGGGACTAATTTGAGCAGGTAATAACTTCTTAGCTGTCTTCTGGAAATCCCTAATAAATTGACGAATCGAGCCGACACCGTTACCGATTTGGGGATAGTCTTCGTAGTGAGATTGAGGGGGTAAATCGACTCGGGCAATTAAAAACCATTCATCGGCTAACCATACCACATTACTGCCAAATTCTTGACGAAATTTTTTCTGTAAAGTTTGGACTTGTTCGATCACTTCTCGCGCTTTTTCTTGACTAACGGGAATTAATTCATCTTCTTGGGGACGAAAGCGGGTTAATCCCACCGGAACTACAGCAATCGACTCCACACAGGGAATATCTCCCCGATGAAAAGAAACCAGATCTAACAGGGTTCTTTCGAGATGAATTCCATCATTAATATTGGGACAAACTACCACTTGTGCATGAATTTGTAATTGTCTGGCTTGTAGCCATTTTAAATGGTCTAAAATTTGACCAGCGCGGGGATTTTTTAAGAGACGAATTCTCAGATCGGGTTCCGTGGCATGAACGGACACAAAAAGCGGTGAGATTCGCATCTTTTCGATCCGCTGCCATTCTTTTGAGGTGAGATTAGTTAAGGTTAAATAACTGCCATAGAGAAAACTTAAGCGATAGTCATCATCTTTATAGTATAAAGTCTCTCTTTTGCCCTCTGGTTGTTGATCGATAAAGCAAAAAGGACATTTATTATTACACTGAATTAAGCCATCAAAAAGGGCAGTTTCAAACTCTAAACCTAAGTCTTCATGATAATCTTTTTCGATTTTTACTTGGTGAGTTTTGCCCTGACTATCAAGCACTTCTAGGGTTAAAAATTCATCGGCACATAAAAATTGATAATCGATTAAGTCCCGGGGACGATTACCATTAATAGAGACGAGCGCATCCCCGATTTCAAAACCCACCTCGGCGGCGATCGAATCTAGGACGACACCAGTAATTTTAGCTGGACGAATAGTTAATTCACTCATATTTTTAGGTCGCCATCCAATTATTTAACTGCATTTCCCAGAGAGTCTTTGGCTGCGTTTTAATATTTGTCAAGTTAATTCTACAGCATTTTAGGGCGATCGCTGTTAGGGATTGGGGAAAAAACCAAAAAGTTTAGCAGCCCCTCCTAAAATGGCTACAACCAGAGCGATGAGAATCCCCCGATTGGTAAATTCCTGATAGGCGACTCTTGCAGTTAACCCTTTAATTTCTGTGGTTAGTCGGTCATCCAAGGCTTTAATCTCCCCTTTGAGTTCGACTTGTCCTATTTCCACTTTCGTCAACCGTTCTTCTATCTTATCAAATCTCTCATCTACCTTATCAAATCTCTCATCGATCCGTTTTTCCAGAGAGTCGATTTTCCCCTCAATCCTTGTCAAAACAGCTTCTAGGGAATAAGTGACGGTTTCGTTAGCCATTTTCTGTCTCCTTTAGCTCTTCTGGATTCACCATCGTGATCTCAATATCAGTATCGCTGATTTTTGCCTCCCAGTTTCAATCTCTAATAGGGGTTAAGATTAATGGGAACGCTGTAGGGTTGATTCATGAATCAACCCTACAAAGTATTAATCTCTAATAGGGGTTAAGATTAATGGGAACTTTTGGGGTTCTGGGACTGCGGAGAGGCAAAAGGAGGAATAAATAATCAATTTTTAATAACCAGATTTGGCATAATAGAAAAAAACCCATCTTTGTTCAAGATGGGGTAAGGCAAAAATCAAATCAATCTAAACAGTAACAGGTTCTCGATCGAGGGGTTTAACGCGCTCGAGCAGGGCTTGCAATTGTTCCCCTTCAATCACCTCTTTACTGAGGATTTCTTGGGCAATTTCTTCGAGTAAATCGCGATTTTGAGCAAGGATATCCAGGGCCTGCTGATGACCATTTTCGACAATCTCTTTCACTTCATTGTCGATCGCTTTGGCCGTATCATCGCTCACCAAGCGCCGGGGATTCATCATACCATCTCCCAGAAAACTATTCTGTTGACCTTTTTCGTAGGCTAGGGGACCAAGGGTCTTACTCATACCATAGGTCGTCACCATGCGTTCGGCCAAGTCTGTCGCCCGCTGCAGGTCATTAGCGGCCCCAGTAGTAATACTACCGAAGATAATTTCTTCGGCGGCCCGACCGCCTAAAAGAGTAGCAATTTGGTCGCGTAATTCCGTATCATCCATAAGGAAACGGTCTTCCGTGGGCATTTGCAGGGTATAACCGAGGGCTGCCATGCCGCGAGGCACGATCGAAATCTTAGCAACTTTACCACCCCCCGGCATAACTGCACCGACGAGAGCGTGACCAACTTCGTGATAAGCGACGATTTTCTTCTCTTTTTCCGAGAGAACCCGGCTTTTCTTCTCTAAACCGGCCACTACCCGCTCGATTGCCTCATTAAAGTCCTCTTGGGCGACGGTGCTGCGTTGATTGCGGGCTGCCAATAAAGCGGCCTCATTGACTAGATTAGCTAAGTCAGCACCAGCAAAACCGGGGGTGCGGGTAGCAATCTGTTTTAAATCTGCATCCGAGCCTAATTTTACCTTACCTGCGTAGATTTCGAGGATTTTTAAGCGTCCAGCCAGATCGGGGCGATCAACTAACACTTGGCGATCAAAACGGCCGGGGCGTAAAAGGGCGGGATCAAGAGTTTCGGGGCGATTAGTGGCGGCCAGCACGATCACCGTCGCATCACCAGCGTTAAAACCGTCCATTTCCGTCAATAATTGGTTTAAAGTCTGTTCCCGTTCATCGTTACCCCCCATAAAATTACCGTTAGCGCGAGATTTACCGATCGCGTCTAATTCATCGATAAAAATAATACAGGGGGCTTTTTTCTTGGCCTGTTCAAACAGATCTCGCACTCGGGCCGCACCTGCACCGACAAAGAGTTCCACGAATTCCGAACCTGAGATACTAAAGAAAGGAACTCCCGCTTCTCCCGCGACTGCTTTTGCCAGCAGGGTTTTTCCTGTCCCCGGCGGACCGACTAGGAGGACACCCTTGGGAATCCGCGCCCCGATTTGAATGTAACGTTGGGGATATTTGAGAAATTCGACGATTTCGGCCAATTCGGTTTTCGCTTCTTCCACACCGGCCACATCTTCAAAAGTGGTTTTGGTGGTGTCTCCTTCCACATAGACTTTAGCGCGACTTTTGGTAATCGAGAGGGCCCCGGCTGGACCACCGCCACCGCTGCGAGCTAGGAAAAATTGCCAAATACCAACAAAAATCAGGGGAGGAATCACCCAACTAAGGACGCTACCAATCCAGCCATTTTTTGGTGGTGGTGCGGCGGCGAACTCTACGCCCTTGGCTTCTAGACGTTTGGGCAATTCTAGGTCAAAAATCGGTGTAGTGCTGAAAATTCGTCCGTAATTGCCCTCTTGGTCGTTTTTAAGCTGATAACGAATCTCATTCTGTCCCACGGATACCCTAGCGACGTTGCCATCTTCCACTTGGTCGATAAAAAGACTATAGGGAACTTTGGGGACGCTAGGGCCAAATAATTGCGGAAAAAGGAGGTTAACAATCAGAAATAAGCCGCCCACGGCTAATAAAACATTACCGATCAGGCGGGATTGTGAAGGAGGTTTGCTTTTTATACTCATTGCTGGGCCTGATTCATTAAAATTAGTCTCTAACCTTTTTCTATTGTAGGCTGTTGACCGCTCAAGTTCAGATTGAATCAGGCGGGGGGATTACCGTCGTCTTCGGGCGGTTTTTGCCCTAGTAAAGCCTCTAGACGAGTTTGGGCAAGCTCAAAATCCGGCGCAATCCCTAAAGCTTTTTGGTAACAGGCGATCGCTGCTTGGGTTTCGCCTAAATTTTCTAGGGTACTGCCGCGATTGTACCAAGCTTGATAAAAATTATCGTCCGCTTCTAGCACCTGTTGCCAACATTCTAAGGCTTCTTGCCAACGTTGCAGTCCGTATAGGGCGCTGCCTCTAGCGTTAATGATTTGGTGATCGTTGGGGGTAATTTCTAGGGCGCGATCATAACTATTTAACGCCTCTTCGTAGTTACCGATCATGGCTAAGGCACCACCACGATTATGCCAGGCCGAAGCTAATTGGGGATCGATCTTCAGGGCCTGTTCCCAATCGGCGATCGCATTTGACCAATTGCCTAAATTTGCCTGTTCTAAGCCCTGATTAAACCAATCTGCGGCAGTTTCAGGGTTTTTATCTTCCTGGGGGGAAAATTGAGCGATGAGACTATCAATAATGCTTTCTGCGTCCTTATTTTCGATGCCCAATTGTTCGGCCATTTGGCCCGCTAGGGTAGAATCGTTTTGCAGACGGTTAAATAATTCATCAAGAGTCAGGGTTTCTAATTGGGGATTTTCCGAGTCATTACCGTTAAAATCGCTAGTTTCACCGGAATATAAGAGATTTTCTGGGGTTTGCGGCAGGGAATAACTACCCGGGGTCTCATCTTCGCCGGCGTATTCCCAAATTAAAGTGGCAGTTTCTTTGGTGTAGAGTTGATAACCGATCTCGTAGGAAGCTTCACCAATACGTTCAATACCGGGGAAAGCGCGAGCTAATTCTCCTAAACGGATCATTCTGGTGGCGAGAATTTGGTTAAGAGAAGCGGAGGATTGCAGACGGGTTCCAAAACGCTCTAACCATTCTACCCAATCTTTTTGCCGACCTCGATCGCCCAATTGCTCAAAAAATCTCAGAATTCTGCCTTCGTGCCAACCGTGGGCCACTCCATCGAGTAACTGCATATAGAGAAACTCGTAATCCGTATCGGTTAGGGGAACAGATTCGATCGCTTGTACTCTCCCCTTTACCCCTTGTCCCCCCAAAAGTCGGGTAAAAAAGTTTTCGATCGCACGCCAAAGTTTTCTTAAAAGTCCCTGCATTCTAATCTCGACACTGGTTTTATTAATCTTGCAAGCATCACCCAATTAGTCTAGCAGTTATCAGTTATTGGGGATTGACTCTCCCCCGCTAACCGCTCGCGCGGTGTAGCGGGGGATTCTCGGTTCTTAGGCTTTTAACTAGATCGACCGAGTTTAACCCAGTCGATCCCCGTCAAATCGCCTCCGCGAGCGTTTTCTAACACGGTCAGTCCGACCGCGTTTTTTCCTCGGTTCTTAATTACCTTTGCTGATGCCGTATCTCTCGGTTCAATGTGGCCGCAAGAATCACACCGGTGAACTCTTTCCGATAACGACTTTTTGCCAGTAATCGCGCCACAATTCGGACACTCTTGCGAGGTTCCGTTTTTATCAACCTTAAGATAATATTTTCCCCGTTTCCAAGCGACAAACGGTAATATCTCGTTAATAAAACTACCGATACCTGAATCCAGAGATTGTTTTCTAACGATCCCTCTAGACCAGGAAACGAAGTTAATATCTTCAACAAAGATATTATCAGCGAGATCGCAAAGGTAATGAGCTAACTTAAAGTGCCAATCTCTACGAGTATTAGACACTTTTTCGTGTAATATTGCTATCTTCTCTTGGAGTTTCAACCAATTGCTAGAGCCTTTAGTTTTCCGTTTCAAGCGTCTTTGTAGCAATTTAAGCTTACTCTGTACTTTCAACAAAAATCGAGGGGCTTTGATTAAATCTCCCCGTGAAGTAGCGACAAAACTCTCAATTCCCGCATCGATTCCTAAACAGGTCTTCCCCACTGTCATATCGGGAACTAATTCCGTAGATTGGAAAGAAACCGAAACGTAAAATCCCGACGCTTTGCCGATAATTCGAGCTTGTTTAGGCTCAAACCCAGACGGGTACTCCCTAGATTTCCTAATCCGAATTTTTCCCAATTGTGGAAAATTTAAGTATTCGTCACCTAGAAAATTTTTCGAGAGCGCGGGGAAAACAAAACTCCGCATCTTTTTTTTGAATCTAGGAAAGCCGAAGCCTTTCGATTTCATGTGGTCAAACGCTTTATCTACAGTTTTTAAAACTTGCTGTAAGACTTGAGCGTTAACCGTCTTTAATATCGGGTAAACTTTTTTAGCTTCCGTTAGATTTTTAGCTTGAACGAAGTAATTTGGATAGGGTTGATCCGCAGGAATTATGTACTCAGAAACTAGCGAACAGCGATCCGCAAGACACTTTCGAGAGTTTAACCAATCTTTCCGTTCCGAGAGCGCGTAATTATAAACGCTCTTACAAACATCAAGAATGTGGACAATCTCTCGTTCCTGTTTCTTGTTTACCTTTAGTTTGTACTGGTAGGTAAGCGTTATCACTGTCGTTAGTTTCGTGATGTGATGTATAATTAAATTATAACACTTACCGCCCAATATTTCAACTGATTACAATCATGGACTAAACTAATCGCTAACCTTAAAACAGTTAGTAGTCGCTTAATTAGACAAGAATTTCCGGATTTGGCGGCAAAGTATTTCGACAACAAACCCTATTTTTGGGCGGGAGCTTATTTCGTGGCTAGTTGTGGCGACGTTACTGTCGAACAACTAAAAAAATACGTCGAGAACCAAAACTCCCCGAAAGTGGAAACGCTACCGCGTTAGTTTTATTCTGGTCGCGATTCATCTCCCCTTAACCGCTACGCGGTTTAACGGGAGTCCTCTCGCGACCTTGAGATAGGGGTTAGGGGTAAGGGAGATTTGGCTCTTCTGGTTTCTGTGTGAAAACGAGGTCTATACTGATAGAATATCCGTCAAAATAGCGCTGAAAGTCTTGCCCGATCAGCATTTCACGATTCCATAGGCAAAAATTATCAGACAAAATCGAGAAGAGCCGGAGATTTTTCCGGGATCAGTAAACAGTAATCAGTGAAAATAGTCCCCACTTAATACCGCTTACTGCTTACCGTTAACTTAATTATTGGCTATCACCCAATTAACTAGAGTGCGGACGGGAAAACCGGTGGCCCCAGAATTATTAACCCCATTTTCCTTATCGGACCAGACGGGTCCTGCGATATCTAGGTGGAGCCAGGGAGTATTATTAATGAATTGCTTCAAAAATAAAGCGGCTGTAATGGAACCGCCGGGGCGCGGGCCAGTGTTTTTCATATCGGCAATTTGAGACTTCAGCCCCTCGAAATATTTTTCTTCTAGAGGCATTGGCCAGAATTTTTCGCCGGCCAATTTAGCGGACTCTTGGAGTTGAGCAGCGAGACTCTCATCGCTACTCCATAAACCGGCGATATCTTCCCCTAAAGCAACGACACAGGCCCCAGTTAACGTGGCTAGATCCACGATCGCATCTACCTCTAATTTTTCCGCAAAAACCAAGCCATCGGCCAGGGTTAATCGTCCCTCGGCATCGGTGTTATTGACTTCAATGGTTTTGCCATTAGAAGCGGTTAAGATGTCCCCGGGGTGCATAGCGCGACCACTAATCATATTTTCCGTAGCCGGACAGATAAAGTGTACTTCCACTTCTGGCCGTAATTGAGCGATCGCCTTAGCCGCGCCTAGGGTGGCGGCACCACCCCCCATATCCATTTTCATGGTTTCGATGCCACTGCCGGCCCCTTTAATATTCAAACCGCCGGAATCAAAGGTCAAACTTTTACCGACGATTGCTAGTTTACGTTTCGGGGTTCCTTGGGGTTTATAGATTAAATGAATGAATTTCGGGGGAATATCCGATGCTTTTGCCACTCCTAAGAATGCTCCCATACCCAAGCTTTCGCATTCTTCCTGTTCCAGAATATTAAGACTTAATCCGTATTCGGTGGCAATTTGCTCGGCGGTTTCTGCCATGGTTAGGGGGGTGACGGTGTTCGCGGGAGCATTGACTAATTCTCTGGCCAGAATCACCCCGGAACAGATCTGCTCGGCTTTGGCGATCGCCGATGCTTGCTCTCCTAAACCCAATAACTCGACGGTTGCTAATTTGGCCCCTTTTTCCTCTTTAGTGGACTTGAAGCGGGTATCCTGATGATTGGCCAGTAGTAGTCCTTCCGTGATTGCTCCGGCGGTGGCGCACTGATCACCAACTACCGGTAAACTGATGGCCAGAGCTTGGCTTTTTTGTTGTTTGGCCAGACGAGCGATGGCAGCGGCCGCTAGACGCAGGGTTTGCAGGTCGAAATCGGCAGCTTTTCCTAATCCCACCAGGATTAATTTGCGAATCGGACCACCACCACCTAGACGAGTCGCCGCACTGCTGCCTAATTTTCCCTCGAATTCCGTCTCGGAGATGAGATCCTCTAGGGTTCCCCCCAGTTTATTGTTTAATTCTGCCAATTCTCCTGCAATCTCTACGGCTCCTTCTGGTAAACCTAGGGCTAAAGTATCTCCTGTCCAAGTAAGGAGCGAGGTGTCAGTCGATCGAATATCCATTCTTTATCTCGATAATTCTTTGCAAATTGCTTCTATTAATCACTATACTGTAAGCTCTATCAGTTATCATCGATCGCCTATTCAGGTTTATTAAACCCCTTGCATAATTAATTTTTGATGGTTCAAAAACGGCAAAAATAAGGCTTAAACTGCCTAAAATCTGTAAATAGACCCTATTTTTTCGATAATATCTTTAGTCCTTTTTGATTTCAAAAAGTGCCGGTCTTTGCAATGAGCAGCGGGAAGTTTCAAGTGATTTTTCTCTGAAAATTAGGTAATTGACCACGGATCGACTGAGCTTCGCCGAACGTCCTCAAAATTGGCAAAACCCAACACCTCACACCCCACACCCCACACCCCACACCCTGCCCCCACGAAAAACTTTTTCAGCAGCCCCTATCTAAAACCTCAGATAAATTTGACCCATCTTCCGCACTTCTTAACATTCAATTGATAATTTTTACTAATACATTGCTTACAACCCTTTGCCAGTAAGGATTATAGCTACAATGATGGATTTTTATCAAGGTGAAGAATTGTAATTGGTTTTCTCAGAAAAAATCAATTATTGAAAATAGTTCTCAATAGTATTCTCTACAATGACAGTTTTTCGTAAAAACATCTTGGGGAATGTAAAAACATATAAAAATATATGAAGATGTGCGGAATGTCGGATTTGAGATAATCTTGGGTTTTATGGATGGGATGGTTGTCTATTGTCTTTTTTCTCCTCCCCTAGACCGTCTCCCGTCTCCTAATCTAAGGGAAGATTTTTGATTTTTGCAGGAGATATAAGTAGGTAGGCGTTAAAAATTATCAGATGCCCCCCTTATTAAGGGGGATCCCCCGCCTATCGGCACCCCCCTTATCAAGGGGGGCAGGGGGGATCGAACCTAAAATCCATTTTTAATTTAATTATAACCAGCTACTTAATAAATCTATCGATTTTGACCCCTAAAAGCTGACAGCGGACGGCGGAAATCAATTGCGGCAAAAAGCGCAAAAATGATTACAATCGATACAAAATATCAACGACTAGGATTAAATGGCTACTCATATTGTTACTGGTGTCGCGGGTTTTATCGGTTCTAACTTGGCACAAAAGCTTTTAGAACAAGGAGATCAGGTGATCGGGATCGATCAATTTAATGATTATTACGACCCCAGTTTAAAGCGCAAAAATGCCCATATTCTAGCAAAATATCCCGAATTTAAGTTAATTGAAGCGGATATACAAGCCCTCGACTGGAGACAACTGTTGCAAGGAGTAGAAGTATTATTCCATCAGGCAGCCCAAGCAGGAGTCAGAGCAAGCTGGGGTGATGGATTTCGTCAATATACCGAAAGGAATATAAATGCTACTCAAATTATTCTTGAGGCCGCCAGGGAAACCCCTTCTTTACAACGGATGGTTTTTGCTTCCACTTCCTCGGTGTATGGCAATGCGGAAACGATGCCGACTCCGGAAACCCTTTGTCCCCAACCAGTTTCACCCTACGGCATCACCAAATTAGCGGCAGAAAGACTCTGTTGGCTATATCACCAGAATTTTAACGTTCCCGTCACTGCCTTGCGTTATTTCACCGTTTATGGACCGCGGCAACGTCCCGATATGGCTTTCCATAAGTTTTTTCAAGCAGCGATCGCGGGTAAACCGATCGGCATCTACGGAGATGGAAAACAAACCCGCGATTTTACCTTCATTAGCGATGCTGTAGCCGCTAATTTAGCCGCTGCCGTCGTGCCGGAAGCGGTGGGTGAGGTGTTTAATATTGGTGGTGGCAGTCGCGTGGTTTTACTGGATGTCTTGGATACCATGGAAAAAGTCATCGGTAAACCTATTGAGCGATCGCATCAAGGATTGGCCCGGGGAGATGCCCGTCACACCGCCGCCGATGTCACCAAAGCGCGTACTATTCTAGGTTATAACCCCCAAGTCTCTTTAGCCGAAGGATTAACCCAAGAATGGCAGTGGATTCAGGGATTATATTGTTAAGTTAATTAGGGTCTGTTGAAAAAGTTTGTTGGTGGGGGCAGGGTGTGGGGTGTAGGGTGTAGGGTTTTACCCATTTTCAGGCGGTCAATTACCTAATTTTCAGGGAAAAAGTGCCTAAATTTCCCCCCGATCACTCCCATATCCGGTACTTTTTGATTGACAAAAGATCTAAAAGTCTTATCCAACAAGGTTTTTAGCTTTATTCAGCAAGCCCTACATAAGTAGGTAGGCGTTAAAAGTTGTCAGATGCCCCCCTTATCAAGGGTAAATCCCCCCGCCTACCGGCACCCCCCTTATCAAGGGTAAATCCCCCCGCCTACCGGCACCCCCCTTATCAAGGGTAAATCCCCCCGCCTACCGGCACCCCCCTTATCAAGGGGGGCAGGGGGGATCGAACCCAAAATCTATCTTCAATTTAACTATAACCAGCTACTTATGTAATTAATTGTGTCCAGCTACTTAGAAACCATTTTTTTCAATTCTTGGCTCTCTTCCTTGTGGTGAGCAGTAGAGAAAGACTTTTTTTCGATTACCTCGTTTCCAGAGGTTCTAGCTCTTGTGTAACCTATCAGGTAAGGGAGGGAGACGCTGACTTGTCTCATTAAGATCGGCGATCATCTCTAACTTGAATTTTTACCCGTTTTAAAGTGGCGTTGATTTCGTCAAGCATTAGCGGCTCTCGCTTTCAGTCGGAAGATAGTTTGGTTGGCTCTCTGGCTGTTTTGTGCAGTTCTGCATAATTGCGCTTGCTATAACAAAGAGAACAAATCCATAAATACAAAAACTTATTAAATCGAACTTAGGCGGTATTTTTAACCCGCCCGTATCGGTTTCTAGCAATACCCGTTCTTTTCTTTGTTCCCAGAAATATCGCTCAATTTCTAACTTAAATAATTTGTGCAGTGCCAGATAAAGGTGCATACCACCCCAAAGCTCTTTTAAGCTTTTGTTTTCGGGGTCAAAATTTAAAACTTCCCCAACTCTATCAGTTTTAACTATTTTCCCTCGCTCAAGAGTGTTAAAGTCGAGTCCAAAATCAACATAATCCTGTTCTGACTTGCAATGTTCTATTCTCCAAGTCCAGACAAAAAGCTCAAATTGTAGGTTTTTATCCTTGCAAGTGATGGTTTTCTCGCTGCCATCTTCAAAATAAACCGTACATTTAACGTTTTGTCCGTTTCCCTGCGTTAATCCCCCAATGACACCGCCTATTGGCCCAGCTAACAGGGATCCCATTGTATATCCTACCGTTGTCCAACCAATGTTTTTTCTAAATTCCGCCCCTGCTATTTCTATTTTAACAGGAATTCTCGTATCTCGTCTATTTTGTAGGCTAAACATAGTCTAAAACTTAATTGTTAGCTTTATCATCGCTATTTTCGTTTTTTCCGTCTACGATCAAGATCACTGTTTCCGCTTAACTAATTTCTAAGCGCAAGTAGAGAGTTGATAGACTGTATTTGGATTATACAGCGAAAGTCAATATGTTTAGATTACCTCGTTGCAAGGCTCTCCCTTGTAACGCATTTCCAGAGGTTCTAGCTCTTGTGTAACCCCCAAAATCTCCTTCCTTTGCAAGGGAAGATAGGAAGATGGAAAATTAGTTAACCTTTTGACGATTGCTAGATGACTAAAAATAAAAGAGTGCTGATTTTAGGGGGAACGGGGGAAGCGGCGGCATTAGCGGCTAAAATTGCGACAATTCCGGGTATAGATGCCATCGCTTCCTTTGCCGGTCGCACGAGAGAACCGATTACTCTCACAACTCCTTCTCGCCGGGGGGGGTTTGGTGGTGCCACCGGGTTAGCCAATTATCTGCGCCAAGAAAGCATTGATTGTTTAATTGATGCCACCCATCCCTTTGCCGCGCAAATTTCCTTTAATGCCGCTCAAGCCGCCTTGGATTGTGGTATTCCTCGATTAATCTTAAGTCGTCCAGCTTGGGAAAAAGTATCTGGAGATAATTGGATTGAAGTAGAAAACAATCAAGCGGCGGCGAATATTTTACCCGGGTTAGCGCCGCGGATATTCCTCACTATTGGTCGGCAAGAACTGGCAAGTTATGCACATCTAAAAAATATCTGGTTTTTGATGCGGATGATTGACCCTCCAGAAGCAGATGCCATCGTACCGATTGGAAAATTATTGTTGGAACGGGGGCCTTTTTCCTTACAGTCAGAGCGCTCTCTTTTACAAGAATATAAGATTGGGGCGATCGTGAGTAAAAACAGCGGCGGTGATGCCACTTACGCCAAAATTATCGCCGCTAGGGAGTTGGGAATAACCGTGGTCATGGTACAACGTCCACCCGTACCCGAAGGAGAAAAAGTGGCAGATGTTGAAAGTGTCCTGGCATGGTTAGAAAAAATATGGCTCTCTTGATTTTTCTGGGAAAATCATCAGTAAGGTTGGCTGAATAAATGTGAAATATAGACGAGGTAAGGGGTTTAGTGTCTCGTTTGGCGAAGCAGCTGCAAGATTTTCAAGTCCTGTAAGGGCAAAGCATTCGGGCAATAACCTATCGCTGAAACCGTAGATTTTCTATCCGAATGCTTCGCCCCTACTTTTTGCCGCAAACCCTAAGTAGATGTTATTTTTCAGTTCACTGATTACTGAAAAAACTCCCCACCTCCCAATTCATAATTCATAATTTAGAATTTATAATTCCCACTTCCCACCTACTCTGGAGAAATTACACTTTCACCACGTTGCTAAAAGAGATTTTCAGGTAATCATCTTCCATCTTTGCTCCGGAAGGTTTCAGGGCTGCCAAAGCTTGGGGTAAGACTAAATTACGACGGTGATTCCCAATGCGAATATTTAACTCGTCTCCAGTTTTATTTAGCTGTATTTGTTCCTTGGGTATGCCGGGTAAATATAACTCCAAACTGTAATTATTTTCCTGTTGAACTACCCGAATGGTGTTTTCTTGGTAATAAACCTTCGTCGGATCTTCCCCAGCAAAAAGAGTTTCTTTCAGTCTTTCCAAAGCGGGTAAACCACACATTTCTTCCGAGTAGAGAGGAACTTCCTTAACCGGTAAGGGATGAAAATTATCGTAAATTTCCTGTTTATAACCCTGTTGATTTTCTTTCCAACGAGCAAAGAAAGGATCGGTTACTTTGTCGGGAATAATCCGATTGGCAATAATTAAATCGGTGGAAACATTATAGAGACTTAGATAGGCATGGGCGCGTAAAGACTCCTTAATCACCATTTTTTCGGGGTTTGTCACCAAACGTACCGAGGTTTGAGTATTATCGGTCAAAACCTTTTCTAAAGCCTCGATCTGCTCATAAAACTCGTAGGGAGCATCCATAACTTCCTTGTCCGGTAGGGAAAAACCGGCGATCGGTCGAAATAAAGGTTCCACCAGTGGTCGCAATGCCACCGACATTCCCTGTAAAGGTTTGTAAAATCTTCTCATGTACCAACCGCCCACCTCTGGCAAACTCAGCAATCGTAAAGCTGTCCCCGTGGGTGCGGAATCGATAATCAACACATCATAAGTACCCTCATCGTAGTGGCGCTTCATGCGAACTAAGCCGAAAATCTCATCCATTCCGGGTAAAATCGCTAATTCTTCCGCTTGCACTCCATCCAAACCCCTAGCTTGCAATACCTGGGTGATATAACGTTTTACCGCGCCCCAGTTGCCTTCTAATTCCATTAGTGCGTCTAATTCTGCCCCCCAAAGATGGGGACGTACCAAACGAGGATCGTGACCTAATTCGAGATCAAAACTGTCAGCGAGAGAGTGAGCGGGATCGGTGCTGAGAACTAGGGTTTTATAGCCAAGTTCGGCGCATCGGAGTCCTGTAGCGGCGGCGACGGAGGTTTTACCCACGCCTCCTTTACCAGTCATGAGAATTACACGCATGGGGGCTGATTCTAAGAAAATTTACATTACTTATTCTTATTATGACGGGAAAGTTAACAAATTTGGGACAAGAATCAGCATTCTTGGCTATGGAATTCCACTCCCTGACCATCACCCCGGGGAATTAGACTCTGTTCAAAAAATTGCTGACAGCGATTTTCGGCATCAGCGACGAGAACTTTGGCAAAATGACCGTTTTCGAGAACTTCTTGCCTCGGACGTTGTTCGTAGGCATAGATAATCAAAATATCTCCGGGTTGACAGAGCAGAGCCGCCCCACCGTTGGGGCAAATTTCCCCGGTTTGGCCCGGAAAAACGTAGGTGGAAAAGCGCTTACCATTGCTAAGATTGACCACATCCACTTCTTCAAGGGGCAAAATACCGACCCGCTCGATCAATTCTCGATCGATAGTGATACTGCCGACATAATCGACGTTAGCCTCGCTGACGCGCACTCGATGGAGTTTGGCGTGCATTAATCGAATTGTTCCCATGTATTTTTTCCTATTTCCCCCAATTACCTCAATTATTATGCTCTCCCAGTGGGAATGTTTACTAAAAAATCTCGGTCAATGGCAAGGTTCTTTTACCCGTCTGTCTCCCCAAGGCGACTTGATCGAAGATACCCCGACTTTGGTATCTTTGCAAGGCATTAATAATAATCGATCGATTCGTCAATTGGTTCGCCGTCTCTACAGCGATCGAGCGCCGGAAGATTTGATTTTAGAGTATAGTTCTCTCCATCAGGGTATTCTATTTAGCCAGACGGGAGCTTTTTGCCAAGGTTCTTTATATTTTAGTAGTTTTTCCTCACAATTCGGGGCAGAATTTGGGTTAATCTCTGGAGAAAGACGATTAAGAATCGTACAGTTATTTAATGAGCGCTGTGAGTTCGATCGCTTGACTTTAATTCGGGAAAAGTTAGTGGATTCTCAGTCACCAGAAAGAGCGATGTTAACGGTGGAGCAATTACTGGGTCAATGGCGTGGACAAGCGGTGACAACGGGACGGGATTTTTATAATTCTGCTGCCTATTCTACCCATATCTCGATCGAGCGTCAGGGGGATAATTATCTCTCGCAAACTTTGACTTTTGGTGATAATCAAATTACTTCTAGCGCTCGTATTGAGGGACAAAGATTGTTGTTTGAAAATAGTCCGCTGCCGATGCAAATTCTGCTACTGCCCGATGGAGCTTCCTGTAATACACCTCTGAAAATCACTGCCGGTCATCCTTTTGTTTTAGAGCTGGGTTGGTTACTTTCTCCTACTCAAAGACAGCGCTTAATTCGTTCTTATGATCAGAAGGGAGAATGGACAGGTATTACTCTGGTGACGGAGGAAAAAGAAAGCTATTAGCCGTCAGCCATCAGCTAGATTGATAATAAAAAGGAAATTGACAATTACACTCAAAAATATAGCGTTTCTCCTAAAGATGAATTATAACTGGATTTGGTATCTTCTCCTTGCTCGGAGACTTCCCAAAACAACAACTTTGTACTTCACCAATAAGATAACTGCTCTCAGAAGCTGAATGCCAAGGACTAATTTATATAACAAAAACTTATCAAAATCTGAATATACTTGAGAAGATTTAAATTTACATTCCTTCATCTTTACTTTTCTTAAAAAATAATTGAGAAAAATTCCTATTTGTCAACGAGATTGCAATAGTTACAGCCTGCTGCTAGGATTTAAGAATCGGGTTACTCTGTGCATTTTTAGGCCTTGTACCTTAAAACCCTTACCATGTCTAGGATTACTAATTCGTCTCCAGGAAAAACTTGCCAATTGCTCCTTTGACGAAAAAGATCTTTTGCCAAAAATATGTGTACTTATGTTAAAACGAAAAAGTTTTTTTGACAAAATAGACCAGATGTGCTGCGACAAAAGATCCAGATTAGCTACTGGGGATGGGAAACTGTTAACTATCTAGGGTTTGCGGCAAAAAGTTGGTTGGTGGGGGCGGGGGTGTGGTGCGAACCACAGAGACAGGAAGGACACAAAGATTGATCGCTTCTATATAAGTAGCTGGTTTTAATTAAATTGAAGATAGATTTTGGGTTCGATCCCCCCTGCCCCCCTTGATAAGGGGGGATCGGCACCCCCTTAATCCCTCCTGAATAAGAGGGCATCTGACAATTTTTAACACCTACCTACTTAAGTTAAACTGATCACACCAAGAATAAGAGAGCCAATTTACCCCCGATCGATCCAATCCCTGGCACTTTTTGGAAACCAAAAAGCCTAAAAATCTGATCCAACAAGGTTTTTAGATTTACGCAGCTGGACTTACCTTTTATTTGTCAGATTGATTGGAGCTGCCTAGGTTTTGAGCGGTCGATCGAAGGACGAATATCTTTAACCAAAAAGTAAATCATGGAGGATTTCTAAACGCTGGTCATCTTCACGAACAATAGCACCATAATAATTTTTTTTATTCTCTAGCCAGAGTAATTCAAACTCGATCGCCTTTTGGAAAGCTAAACTAAAATTATCCAAAGCTTGGGGACAATCAAAGATAACTTTGCGCGTCTCGAAGCGGTCAAAATGTCCTTGGCAGAACATTTTGAAAAACGGTAAAGAATCTAGTGACACCCCACCCCCAATAGCCACAGTCAAACCGGCAGCCTTAGCCTTTTTTGCCAAAGGTAAAGCCAGATCTAAAACTTGCTCGCTATTGACATCCCGGCGAGTTAATCCCAAAGAACAGGCTAAATCCATCCGTCCGATGACGATACCATCGAGAGATTTTATCTCTGGAATCGCCAACATTTCCTGAAAATTCTCACAGGCAGTAATCGTTTCAATATTAACCAATAACTCCACATCTTCCATCCCTTGGTCAGCTAAAACCCTCCTAGCTGCCCGCAGATATTTTTGTAAAGCGTAGGCTGTTTCTACCATGGGAGCAATTAAGCGATCGACTCCTAAATTAACCGCATCAAAGATATCTCTGATCGCTTCGCAACCAGCAATTTTCAGATTAAAATCTACCCCCGCTTTCAGACTAATTTCTTTCAACCGCATCGCTTCCGTCAGTCGGGTTCCTTCCGTCTCGAATTCTGCTTTTACCCCTGAAACATGGTGATCTTCCCTGAGTTCTCTTAACAGTTCCACCATTTTTTTTTCTAAGGAATTCATGATTTTAATCGTTTAAAATTGGTAACTGCTAGATGAGCCTTGTTGATTAGATCTCTTGCATAATTAATTTTTGAGGGTTCAAAAACGGCAAAAATAAGGATTAAATTGCCTAAAATCTGTAAATATACCATTTAGTTAATTATTATTCATTCTTAATTCTCCTGACTCCTGACTCCTGACTCCTAACCCTAACAACAATTTTTAGTTTTCACAAGAGGTCTATTATAGCCGATCTGCCAAAAGCTGATGGCTGAGGACTAAGAGACCATAAAAATACTCTAAACAAGGGGACAAGAGCGACAAAATACCGGCATAATGAACAAGGCCGTCTGATTTTTTTCTGGCCACATCCTTTCTATACTACATTCGTAATATAAGTAATTCTCTAGTTAGACTATGCGAACTCACTACTGTGGCGACCTTAGCGCGATCGAAATTGAAAAAAGTGTCACCCTCTTCGGTTGGGTCGATCGTCGTCGCGATCACGGTGGCGTTATTTTTATTGATCTGCGGGATCGCAGTGGTATTGTCCAGATCGTCAGCGATCCCCAACGAACCCCCGCTTCCTATCCCATTGCTGAAACCGTCAGAAACGAGTATGTCCTCAAGGTGACGGGAACAGTCAGTCAAAGGCCTACCGAATCCCTTAACCCGCGCATTGCCACCGGAGAAATCGAAATTTACGCCACTAGCATCGAGATTCTCAACGGGGTTACTAAACAACTGCCTTTTGTCGTCTCTAGTTCCGAAAGTGAATCGGTCCGGGAAGATGTGCGCTTGCGATACCGCTATCTAGACCTACGCCGGGAGCGTATGAGTCAGAATTTACAACTACGTCACCAAGTTGTCAAAGAAATGCGCCGTTTTCTCGAAGATGAACAGCATTTTATCGAAGTGGAAACGCCGATTTTAACTCGATCGACTCCCGAAGGAGCGCGGGATTATCTGGTTCCTTCCAGGGTCAGCCCGGGCCAATGGTACGCTTTACCCCAATCACCGCAATTATTTAAGCAATTATTAATGGTGTCGGGAATGGATCGCTACTATCAAATCGCCCGCTGTTTCCGCGATGAAGATCTGCGCGCTGATCGTCAACCAGAATTTACTCAGTTGGATATGGAGATGAGTTTTCTCTCCTTAAGCGAGATTTTAGCCCTGAATGAGGCTTTGATCGCTCATATCTTCAAAAAAGTCAAAAATATCGATATAAGCCTGCCCCTGCCCCGTTTAACCTATGCTGAGGCTATGGATCGCTATGGGGTCGATCGCCCTGATACCCGTTTTGGCTTGGAATTGGTCAATGTGGCGGAGATTTTTGCCGATTCGGGATTTAAGGTGTTTTCAGGTGCGATCGCTAGTGGTGGGACGGTGAAAGTTTTACCGATTCCCAACGGTAACGAGGCGATTTCCAACGTCAGAATCAAACCGGGTGGGGATTTATTCAAAGAAGCCACCGATGCGGGGGCGAAGGGAATTGCCTACATCCGCGTGCGCGAAGACTACGATTTTGATACCATTGGTGCGATTAAAGATAACCTGACAGAGGCACAAAAACAGGCTTTAATCGAGAAGACTGGCGCAAAACCGGGGCATCTGCTCTTATTTGGGGCAGGAGATACCGATACAGTCAATAAATCCCTATCCCGCCTACGCTTAGTTTTAGGGGAACAATTGGGATTAATTGATCCCGAGAAAATTAACCTCCTCTGGGTGACGGATTTCCCGATGTTTGAATACAACGCCGAGGAAAAACGCCTAGAAGCATTGCATCACCCCTTTACTGCCCCTAATCCCGAAGATTTAGACGATCTAGCCCATGCTCGCGCCCTCGCCTACGATATGATTTTTAATGGTATTGAAATCGGTGGCGGCAGTTTGCGGATCTATCAACGGGAAGTACAGGAAAAAGTCTTCGCCACCATCGGTCTATCCCCAGAGGAAGCCTATAATAAATTCGGCTTTTTGTTAGAAGCTTTTGAATACGGAACCCCTCCCCACGGTGGCATCGCCTACGGTTTAGATCGCTTGGTGATGTTGTTAGCAGGGGAAGAATCAATTCGCGATGTGATTGCTTTCCCGAAAACCCAGCAAGCTAGTTGTTTACTCACTTCTGCACCTTCAACAGTGGCAGCGAAGCAATTAAAGGAATTATCCGTTGCTTCTACCTACAAACCGCCATCCTAAGATTAGGGTGGGCATTGCCCACCTAATTTTTGCAAGTCTGTTGACACCATGCTCTTAAATTCTTTTCTGCCCTGACTTCATCCTCTTTAGCAGTGGCTAAAAATTCCTAGAGTTTAGTTTTGGGAACTAGGGGAAAAGTGCAGGGTAAGCGCATCTTAACAATCCTTGACAATTGTTAAGCAAAAATCGACCAAATGGGTCGAGTTCGCCCCTACAAAATCGACCCGCCTAAGGGCGGGAAAGAAAAGAAAAAAGAAAAAATAGGGAATGAGGGTAAAAGGGGAAAAAGGCAAAAGGGTTAGAGAGTTCTCCCGAAAACGCAGGCTACCCGAAAACCGTAATTGTTGATGCGGTTGACGCGGCGGAAGTAGTAGTCGTAGCGAATCGCGGAACGGCAGTAAGTAGGATTGTAGCCCCAGGAACCGCCCCGCAGAGGAGAACGATTATTATTACCATTTTCTATCCAGACACTGCCATCCGTCGGCGCACCGTCATAGTTATCGTGCCAAGTATCGGCGCACCACTCCCGGACATTGCCGTGCATATCGTACAGTCCAAAGGCGTTTGGGGGAAATTGTCCCACGGGAGTTGTTTCGTTTCGATATTCTCCGTTCGGTTCATCGGCGTAGGTATTACTGGCATTGTAGTTAGCCAATTCCCCCGTAATGGTTTCCCCAAAGTAAAACGGGGTGGTGGTTCCAGCACGACAAGCGTATTCCCATTCCGCTTCACTCGGTAGTCGGTATTCCCGAACCGTTAGTTTTGATAATCTCGCACAGAACTCGATCGCATCGTACCAGTTGACTTGTTCCACGGGACGGCGATCGCTATCGGGACGGTCTTTAAAATAGGCTGGGTTGAAATCAAGGTCTTGTTTAACTTTTAAATCCGTGCGAGAGGCGATCGCTTTCCACTGGGCCTGGGTGATGGGGTATTTACCCATAAAGAAGGGTGGGACAGTTACTTCATGTTGTGGTCTTTCCCTTCTAAATCCTTCCCAATTAAATTTTTTAACCAGTCTTTCGATTTCCTCATCTTCTGTTCCCATCAGGAAAGTTCCCCCCGGAATGGCGACCATTTCTAAGGTGATGCCTTTGCCCAGATCTTCCCTGAAATATTGGGACTGTTTCGACTCTTTTCTAATTTGCTCACCCTTCGCATTTACTCCCACCACCTCAAAGTTAAATACTGATAACAGTTGTTTTGGCTCTTCCGGTTCAGGATTGAACTGATGGGTAATTGCTCTTTCTAGTTGCTCAAATCCGTCTTCTTCCCAATAATCAAGCCGGTGAATATCTCGCAGATTCAAGCTAACTTCTGCAAGTCGCAGATCAGGAATTTCGCATTCTTCTAACCTCATGGGAATAAAAAAAATTGTCCCCGGTAGCATCTCTCCCAAGGTATCAAGTGCAATCCTCAACTCCCGTTGGATGTATCCCTGTTTATTAGCCGATTTCGCTGACAGACAGGCGAGAAAAATCTGACTAGCTTTAATCGCTTTCGGAATTTCATCTCGCCAAATTTGCCCCGGAATCAGGTCTTTTTTATCCAACCAAGGTTTATATCCCGCTTGCTTAAGGCGCTCATGCAGTGCCAAAACTGCTGGTTTGTCCTCACTGGCATGGGCCAAGAAAATTTGGATCTCTGACTTTTTCATAACTTTTTCTTATGACCACAAGTAGGGGAGAGCCAGATTAACTGGCAGAAAATCTCTAAATAAACCATTTAATTAATTATTACTCATTCTTAATTCTCCTGTCTCCTGACTCCTGACGACCGGCTCCTAACCCCACCAACAAACTTTTTCAGCAAACCCTAGTTAATTATTTTTAGCTAGTTGACTGACAACCCATGCTCTTAAATTCTTTTCTGCTTTAACTTCATCCTCTTTAGCAGTGGCTAAAAATTCATAGAGTTTAGTTTTCGGAACTAGGGGAAAAGTGGGACTAAATTCTTCTTCCTGATAAACCCCCTTTTCTAACCGATAAATGCGCCAGATTTGTCCATTAAAACGCCATAATTCCGGCACTCCTAAACGGGCATAAAGTGCTAATTTATTAATATCCGTGTGGGTTATATCCACTTCCACCACTAAATCTGGGGGCGGATCTTCAGTTAAATTAATTTTTTTTCCTAGCACTTTAGCTTGATTTTGAATATAGTAAGCATTATCCGGTTCTGCTCCTCGTTCTAAATCTTCCCTAGCTAGAGTTGTGGAACCCATACTTTTAATTTTTAAACCCAATTCTACCACCAAAATCCGAATAAATAATCCGATTAATTCTCGATAAAACTCGTGTTCTTCTAGGGGCATAGTAATCTCTAAAGTACCACGATCATAAAATAAATGGGCGCGATTATTTTCCCCTAGGGCCTGTAAAATTTGCCGATAGGATAACCAACTGAGATGATTAAAAACTACCCGTTTTTCGCCCCTAATTTGCTCAGTATTTAACTCCAGAGGAATCGTCACCATAATTACCTCAACTTTCAGCTAGTTGACTAACAACCCATGCTCTTAAATTCTTTTCTGCCCTGACTTCATCCTCTTTAGCAGTGGCTAAAAATTCATAGAGTTTAGTTTTGGGAACTAGGGGAAAAGTGGGACTAAATTCTTCTTCCTGATAAACCCCCTTTTCTAACCGATAAATGCGCCAGATTTGTCCATTAAAACGCCATAATTCCGGCACTCCCAAACGGGCATAAAGTGCTAATTTATTAATATCCGTGTGGGTAATATCCACTTCCACCACTAAATCTGGCGGCGGATCTTCAGTTAAATTAATTCTTTTTCCTAGCACTTTAGCTTGATTTTGAATATAGTAAGCATTATCGGGTTCTGCCCCTCGTTCTAAATCTTCCCTAGCTAGAGTTGTGGAACCCATACTTTTAATTTTTAAACCCAATTCGGACACCAAAAAATAGATAAAACGTCCAATTAATTCTCGATAAAACTCGTGTTCTTCTAGGGGCATAGTAATTTCTAAAGTGCCACGATCATAAAATAAATGGGCGCGATTATTTTCCCCTAGGGCCTGTAAAATTTGCCGATAGGATAACCAACTGAGATGATAAAAAGTAACCCGTTTTTCGCCCCTAATTTGCTCAGTATTTAACTCCAGAGGAACTGTCACCATAACTGCCCCGAAAAGCGAAATTTATGCCCAAAAAAGGGGGTTGATTCACCCCCTGACCATCTTAATTAAACCAGTGCTGGAACCTGGGGCCAACGCCCAATCGTCTTACCAATGACCGCTAACTCCCGCGTTAACTGGTCGAACCTGTCGGGGGTCAAGGATTGCGGCCCATCGGATAGGGCCTTGGCTGGGTTAGGATGTACCTCGATCATCAAGGAATCGGCCCCAGCTGCCAGGGAAGCCATGGCCATGGTCGGTACATATTCCCATTTACCTGTACCGTGGCTAGGATCGATCATGATCGGCAGGTGGGTTAAAGTTCTTAAAACGGGAATACAGGATAAATCTAGGGTATTGCGAGTATATTTACTGTCAAAGGTGCGGATACCGCGTTCGCAGAGAATGACATTGCTATTTCCTGCCGCGAGGATATATTCTGCCGCCATCAACCAATCTTCAATAGTGGCCGCCATGCCGCGCTTGAGTAGGACTGGTTTCGGTTGCGCCCCAACTTTTTTCAGGAGGGAAAAATTCTGCATATTGCGGGCCCCCACTTGTACCACGTCGGCTATTTCGACAATCTTATCGAGATCCGCCGCGTCCATTACTTCCGTGATAATACCCAGACCACTGGCATCTCTAGCCGCCGCTAGTAATTCCAAAGCGCTTTCCCCGTGACCTTGGAAAGCATAGGGAGAAGTGCGGGGTTTGTAGGCACCACCGCGGAGGAATTGCGCTCCGGCTGCCGCCACTCGTTTGGCAGTTTCCACGATCATCGCCTCATTTTCCACCGAACAGGGGCCGGCGACAATGCTAACGGTATGATTTCTGCCGATGGGGATAACACCGTTAGGAGTGGGGACTAAAACCTCGCTGTATTCGCCGTGACGGTATTCTAAAGAGGCGCGTTTGAAGGGTTGTTCGACTCGCAGGACGGTTTCGATCCAAGGGCTTAATTCTTGGATTTGTAGGGGGTCTAATTCCCTCGTTTCTCCGACTAAACCGATGACGACTTTATGCTTACCGACGATTTTCTCGGGACTTAATCCCCATGCCTCGAATTCGGCACCGACGCGCTCGATTTCAATTTCCGGGGAACCAACTTTCATGACAACAATCATGGCATTAACCTTTTATTGTTTCCTTTAATCTCTATTGTTGACGATTTCTAGAGGTTATCTATTTTTCTTCCATTTCTTTTTTGCCGGACCGCCACGCGGCGATCGTTCTGCCAAAATTAGCTTGAAATTCTTGCCATCCTAGCCAATCCCCCACCCGATCCTCATCCCAAGAAGCGGAGAAGATGCCATAACTCAGACCGATGAAACCTAGACCAAATAGGCTTAAACTGACGAGCATGGCGACGTAGGAAGGGATTTCGAGAAGATCGTGGCTAATAATCCAGTAGAAGCCAAAAAAGGAAGTTATCCCCAATGCTGTCGGAATGCCACAAAATACTGCCATGCGTTTGGCCATCCGTTGACTGACCACTTGGGGAATTGCCTTTAAGCTGGTTTCCTCGGAGCGATTTTTTATCGGCGGTGGCACGGGACTAGGGGCAATTTTCGGGGTTTTTCGCTTATTTTGGCGCGGCTCAAAGGGGAGACGCTGTTTTTTCTCCGTCGATTTCGATTCAGAGGCCATGGTAGGGATGCAAAGGGGGTAAGCTTAACGGCGAATTCCGAGACGACCAATCAGGGTTTGATAACGTTGTTGATCTTTCTTCTGAATATAGGTTAACAGTCCCCGACGACGACCGATCATCTGGAGTAATCCCCGGCGGGAAGCGTGGTCTTTTGGGTTAGCTTTCAGGTGTTCGGTCAGTTGGTTGATTCTCTCGGTTAAGAAAGCTACCTGTAACTCCGATGATCCTGTATCGGTTTCGTGGGACTGATATTGGCTGATTAGTTCTTGTTTCTTGGTCTGGGTTAAGGCCATAGGACTCGTGATCTCTGCTTAAACACTGCAATCTATCATAGTATCACGTTTCCGGTCGATCCGTAAACATTGTTCGGGAGACAGGAGATAGGGTGATAGGGTGATAGGGTGATAAGACAGCTTCCCCACTTCCCCACTTCCCTATCTACCCCACTTCATAATTCATAATTCATAATTCCCATTTCCCCATTGCCGCAAATCATGGCAAAATCTTAGACATAGCGTCTAACTTACCCTGAAGATTCCATGCTGTTAAAATCCACGACCCGTCATATTCGCATTTATACGGCTGAAGTAAAAAATAATCAATTGATCGAGAGTAACAATGTTTTGACTCTTGATGTGGATCCCGATAATGAATTTAATTGGGAAGAAGTGGCTCTCAATAAGGTTTATAGTAAGTTTGATGAATTGGTAGAGTCCTACAATGGGGAAGAACTGAGCGAATATAATCTCCGTCGCATCGGTTCAGATCTGGAACATTTTATCCGTTCTCTCCTGCAAAAAGGCGAAATTAGCTATAATCTCAATGCCAGAGTGCAGAACTATAGTATGGGTTTACCGAAATTAGGGTGAACGATCCCGCGTCAGTCCCCACCCGGACACCTAGGGGGTGGGGAATTTGCATCGCGGCAATGAGGAATTTCACGAATTGGGGCGAGGGAACAATTGCCTGTCACTCTTGTGGTTTTAAGCTGTACTGAATTTAAACTGCTTAAAAAAGTCACAACCATTAGGATAATCAGGAATTTAAACCCTTTCAAGTCAGCAATATCTTTAACTAGGATTGCATAACTATCTTCGACTTTTTCCATTCGTTTATCGAGACCTGCGACTTTTTCAGTCAGAGTTTTAATCTCTCCCTTTATTTCTGTGGTTTCCACTTTTAAATCATTAACATCTTGTTGGAGAGTGCAAGTTTTTGATTAACATCTCTTTGGAAAGTGTCGATTTTACTCTCGATGCTTGTCAGGACGGATTCAAGGGAGTAGGTAAAGGTTTCACCAGTTTGAGTCATCGGTTAAAATCCTGAGCTACAAAGTGAAATCGCCTAAAACTGACTGAAAGTGTTGGCTAATTTATCAGCAATTCCCTCGATCCAAATTTCATCTTGTTTAGTATAACTGCGCGGTGCATTTGCCGCCAAAATTAACACCCCTTCCTTACCGATGGGTTGACAGATTAAGCCTTGGGTGTTTTCTGGCAAATAGTCAAACTCGATTTTAGCGGGATATAAATTTAAATTAACTAAATAAACTGCTTTACCAGTTTCTAAAACTCTTTTGATAATATTACTAACTTTAACTTCAGAATTCTGGCTTAAGATACCGCGACGTAATAAAACTTCTCCCCGATAATAAACGATCAGAGATTTTGTCACGGTGTTAGTTAAAAGTAAATGGGAAGCCCAAGCAAGCTCAATTTTAACCGGTTCTGGCAAATCTGGGGCAAATTCCAGGCCTTCGCGCCCGATTAATTCCACAGCATCTGGTAAGCGGGGTTGAACTCTTTGCCAGATTAAACCCACCAAAATTAAAACCCCACTCAAAATCACTCCCATCACATCGGAACGCGCTTGCGATGGGGTTAAATCGGCAGTGGCAAAACGATTAAACATTAACACCGTACCCCCGACGATGCCGGCGAACAGGGGTAACAGTCTTAAAATACGATTGGGATCAGCTGGTGCCATAGCTGAGAACTATTCCTCGTCTGGTTCTAGAATCCGTTGAAAAAGATAGCCTGTACCTCTAGCGGTGAGAATTAACTCAGGATTGCTGGGATCATCCTCTAATTTGGCTCGTAAACGGGAAATATGCACATCTACCACCCGCGTATCCACATGACGTTCGGGGGTATAACCCCAAACTTCCTGAAGGATTTCCGAGCGGGAAAAAGCTTCTCCCGAGCGACTGACCAATAATTCCAGTAAACTAAATTCCATACCAGTCAGACGGATGCGTTCATCCCCCTTATAAACTTGGCGTTTATTGGTATCGATTTTAATGGAACCGATATGAATCACACCAGAACTGGGAATCCCCGGAGCGCCATTTTTCTCCACCCGACGCAACACCGAACGAATCCGCGCCTCGAGTTCTTTGGGAGAAAAGGGTTTAACCACATAGTCATCGGCACCCAATTCTAGTCCAGTAATTCGATCGGCCACATCCCCCAAAGCCGTTAACATAATGATAGGAATATCCGATTCTTTGCGGAGTTCCTGACAGACACCGTAACCGTCTAATTTCGGCATCATCACATCCAAAACCACTAAATCGGGTTCGGCGGTGCGGAAGGTTTCTAAAGCTTCCTCGCCGTCGGCGGCGGTGACGACTTCATAACCAATCATCGACAAACGAGTCTCTAAGATACGACGGATGCTGGCTTCATCATCAACAACGAGAATTTTTTCCTTCTGGTTCTCCAACTGAATTAACACTCCTTAGTTAAATAGTGTGATGAATTTTAAAGTTAAATAACGAGCGTTCCTGTTTATAGAATATCCTTTTGCCGTTATCATTAAGCCTAAATTTCCTATTTTATTTCTTTTATGGCAATTATCAATAACTTTAGGGTCTTGCTTCCCCTATATCATACTTAATTAAATTTGACAAGAGAATTGATCCCCAAACCGCTTTTCTTCAACTTTTCTTAAAAAACATGGCGAAATCGCGAACAATATATATCTGTAGCGCTTGTGGGGCGGAATCTCCCCAATGGTTGGGAAAATGCCCCAGTTGTGACACCTACGGGACGCTAGAAGAACAAGTGATGGCTGGTGGCAATAATCCGGCGGTAAATCGCCCAGGATGGCAAAATAGTCGCCCAAATAACGGCAAAGGGCAACGCAACCCCCAACCGCGCATCTCGGTTCGCTTCTCGGAAATTACCCAGTATGAACAGGAACGTTTTCCCTCCGGTTACGGGGAATTCGATCGCGTTCTCGGTGGTGGCATTGTTCCCGGTTCTCTTGTACTAATTGGCGGCGATCCGGGTATCGGCAAATCGACGCTTTTACTGCAAGTTACCAACCAACTCGCCCAAAGATTACCGCGCATCCTCTACGTTTCCGCCGAAGAATCGGGACAACAGATTAAACTGCGGGCTGCCCGTTTGGGGGTGGGAGTGGTTCCCGTGGAGTCGGAAAATAACGGCAATGGCAAGGAGAAAAAAGCCTCTGAATCAACCGCAGAACTCGATAATCATCTCTACGTTTTGCCAGAAACCGATTTAGAGGAAATTTTGCGGGAATTAGAATCTTTACGCCCACAGGTGGCGGTAATTGACAGTATTCAAACTCTTTATTTTGGGGCGTTAACTTCCGCACCGGGATCCGTCGCCCAAGTTCGCGAATGTACCTCCGCCTTGATGCAGGTGGCAAAACGGGAGAATATTACTTTATTAATTGTCGGTCATGTGACTAAAGAAGGGGCGATCGCTGGTCCGCGAGTTTTGGAACATTTGGTCGATACGGTGTTATATTTTGAAGGCGATCGCTATGCCTCCCATCGTCTCTTAAGATCCGTGAAAAACCGTTTTGGGGCCACCCATGAGATCGGTATTTTCGAGATGGTGGATCACGGTTTGGTGGAAGTGGAAAACCCCTCGGAATTGTTTTTAGGTAATCGCGATGAATTTTCCCCCGGTACGGCGACGGTGGTAGCCTGTGAAGGTACACGCCCGATTGTGGTGGAGTTACAGGCATTGGTTAGCCCTACCAGCTATGCTTCCCCCCGAAGATCGACCACGGGCATAGAATACAACCGATTACAGCAAATTCTCGCCGTTTTAGAAAAGCGCGTCGGCATTCCTTTATCGAAATTAGATGCCTATGTTGCCTCCGCAGGAGGGTTGGGAGTGGAAGAACCGGCGGCGGATCTGGGAGTTGCGATCGCTATTGTCGCCAGTTTTCGCGATCGAGTCGTGGATCCGCGCACAGTCTTAATCGGGGAAGTGGGATTAGGCGGACAAGTGCGCTTAGTGTCGCAAATGGAACTAAGATTAAAAGAAGCGGCGAAATTGGGCTTTAAACGGGCAATTGTCCCCAGAGGTCAAGTTTATCCCGAAGATGTGGGCTTAGAAATTGTTCCAGTCGGCAAGGTAATCGAGGCAATTGTCGCCGCAATTCCCCCCCAGCAGCGTTTTGGGGAAGATATGGAAGACGAGGAAGGGGAAGGGCAAGAATAACGGTACAATGCTAAAAAAGATTAAATTACTTGGGAGATTTTCACCATGTCTGTGTTAGCTGTTGCTGCTTTAGCGGGTTATCTGATCGTTTTTACCGGAATTGCCCTCGGTCTCTTTTTCGGTCTGCGCTCCGCTAAAATTATCTAGTATATAAACAGTAAAAAAGCTCTAGTGATCGATTTAACCGGTCACTATTGCCTATTGTAGGGGAGATAAAAAATGACTGTTATTCCCGACTTAAAAACTCTCTACGAAATTGATGATTCTCTCTGGTTAGAAGAAACTATCGAACTGCTCAAGGCTAAAAATTTTGAAGCGCTAGACTTAGAAAACTTGATCGAGGAGTTAGAAGACTTGGGGAACGAAAAAAGGTTTCGTGTTGCTAGTTTTTTACAGCAAATTATTAGACATTGTTTATTATTACAATTTTGGACAAGGGAAAGAGAATATAACCAAGCTCATTGGCAAGCAGAACTGGTAAATTTTCAAGATCAATTAAATACCTACCTAACGGCAAGTTTACGGAAATATTTAGAACAAGAATTTGATAATATTTATCAGAAGGCAATCCGTTATGTGAGAAAAAAGACCAACAATCAAGTTAACTTTCCCGATACTTGTCCCTACAGTTTAGAAGAACTTCTCGATCCTAATTGGCTACCACCTTACGAATAAAGAAGATAAAAAATGACTGTTATTCCCGACTTAAAAACTCTCTACGAAATTGATGATTCTCTCTGGTTATCAGAAACTATAGAACTGCTCAAGGCTAAAAATTTTGACGCTTTAGATTTAGACAATTTAATCGAGGAGTTAGAAGACTTGGGAAACGAAAAAAAGTTTCGTGTTGCTAGTTTATTAGAGCAAATTATTAGACATTTCTTACTCCTACAGTTCTGGACAGAAGAAAGAGCATATAATCAGGATCACTGGGAGTTAGAAATAGTCAACTTTCAAATTCAGCTAAAAAGACGTTTAACCACTAATCTCTGTAATTATTTACAAAATGAATTAACTAACATTTATGAAGATGCAGTTTTCTTTGTGCGGAAAAAGACAAAAAATAAAGTTACTTTCCCCGATAGTTGTCCCTACAGTTTAGAAGAACTTCTCGATCCTAATTGCCTGCCATCTTATCATCAAAGAGATAAAAAATGACTGTTATTCTCAACTTAAAAACTCTCTACGAAATTGATGATTACCTCTGGTTAGAAGAAACTATAGAACTTTTGAAGAATAAAAGATATGAAGCTTTAGATTTAGAAAACTTAATCGAGGAGTTAGAAGATTTAGGAAGCGAGAAAAAGTTTCGTGTTGCCAGTTTATTAGAGCAAATTATCAGACATTGTTTAGTCCTACAATTTTGGGAAGATGAAAGAACATATAATCGTAGTCATTGGCGCTCAGAAATTGTCAATTTCAAAAACCAGATCGACACTTATTTAACTACTAATCTCCGCAATTATCTCACTCAAGAATTACCTCGTATTTACCAGAAAGCCTTAAATTATGTTAGAGAAAAAACCGATGATCAAGTTAGTTTTCCTTGGAAATGTCCCTACAGTTTAGAAAATCTCCTTGATCTCGATTGGTTTCCTCCAGAAAATGAATAAAGGAAAAAACGAAATGCTGAACAAGTTTCTACGTTGGCTGATTATTGGGGGAACCTTATTTTTTGTTCTCAGTAACCTTAAAAATAACTGGGATAACGTCACCTCAGTTAGAATTGAAAATCATGGCTGGTTATTTCTTTTCTTGGCACTTGTAACCACCGTTATCGCTCAAATTTGGGCAGGATGGGTGTGGACATGGATACTCAAAAGCTATCAACAACCGATTAAAACCTCCACAGGAATTGGCATCTATATGATTACCAATTTAGGAAAATATCTACCCGGTAATATCGGTCACTTTTATGCTCGCATCGTGGCAATTAATAAAGCAGGAAGTGATTGGGGAACCGCTAGTTTAAGCGTTTTATTAGAACTTTTATTACTGGTGTGTGCAGCCTTAGCTATAGCAGTAATTGCTAGTGGTTTAGGTTGGATGAAATCTAGCTCAAGTCTAGGGATACAGATATTAGTTTTAGGATTAATTTTAATCGGCATTCATCCCAAATTTTTAAATTATCCTCTGAAAATCCTCAGCCAAAAGAAAAAGATTGCTCAAGAACCTGTTTATCTAACTAAATATCCTCTCGTCCCTCTCTTGGGTGAAACTGGATTTTTATTGTGGCGCGGTGCGGGTTTTATTTTAGCTTGGATGGTGTTAAAAATGATTACCCCCGCTCAGATTTTACCCTTCTTAGGGACTTTTAGTTTTGCTTGGTTATTGGGTTTAGTTGTCCCGGGAGCGCCGGGGGGATTAGGAGTTTTTGAAGCCACAGCAATCGCACTTTTAGACACAGAGAAATTTCCCGCCGCTAACGTACTTGTCACCGTTGCTATCTATCGTTTAATTAGCATTCTCTCCGAAGTCATCGCCGCTGGAATCGGGACAAAATTAGTTAAAGATAAAGCCAAGTTTTTTGGTTAGCTTAAGGATATTATAGCGTTTCCTGTTCGCAAGAGGTACATTATCGATGTTGAAAAGCTTAATCAGCAAGGGTTAAACTGTGCCACACAGGTGTGAGAACAGCTATATACTAAATCTGGTTATTAAAAACTGATTATCTATTGCTCCTTTTGCCTATTGTCAAGAGTGCCTATTGCCTCTCCTGATATGTAGCCTATACTCAACGGATTTAGTATTAGTCGGGTGTATTAGCCCAATGTAACGCACCCAGAAGAAAAGTTTTGATCATTGTTAAGCCAAGATAATTTTTTCAACTCCTAAAATCTATCTCCTCACTCCTAAATTCTGATGTAACATAGGATCAATAATCAGCAAAAATATAGATACTCCCACCTAGAGAGGCCGAAAAAATGACGATTGCCAAAAGCGACGAAACTGCCACCTCTCCGGCACCGATAGAAGAAGATTTCGAGGACTTCTGGGAACCCACCCCACCCCCCACAGACTTAATTTTTGATGATGGTGAACCCTTGGAAAGCAACCGACACCGCATTGCCATGAATGTCTTGATTCGCTCCCTACAGCAGGGTTACGGCGAACGAGACGACTTCTACACCGGTGGCAATATGTTTATTTATTTCAGCCGCGAACAGGCGAAAAATCGCGATTTTCGCGGGCCCGATTTCTTCGCCGTCCTCAATGTTGATGGCAAGAGAGAGCGACAGGGTTGGGTAATTTGGGAAGAAGAGGGACGTTATCCCGACGTTATCGTGGAATTAACCTCTCCTAGTACCGCCAAGACCGATAAAGTGCGAAAAAAAGCCATTTATGAGGGAACCTTCCGCACGCCAGATTATTTCATCTACGATCCTTTCGATGGCAATTCTTTACAAGGATGGCATTTAGGGGCCGACCAACGCTACCATTCTTTAGAACGAAACGAGCGCGGCTGGTTATGGTGCGAAACTTTAGGCTATTGGTTGGGAACTTGGGAGGGTACTATTGACCGAGAAATGGCAATTTGGGCCAGATTTTATGACCCGGAAGGCAATTTAATCCCCTTACCAGAAGAAGCAGCACAGGAGCAAGCGGCTGCGGCACAGGAGCAATTAAATGCTACTCAGCAAGCTCTGGAAGCGGAAAGACAGCGTTCTCAACAGTTGGCGGCTCGTTTGCGAGAAATGGGGATAGAGCTATAGTATAGCTGTATTTGTTTAGGTGAGGAGGTAAACTACTGGTGTTCCTGCTCGCTCAAAGTCGGTTAATTTCTCCTTTCACGGTTGAGGGAGCCTGCAATCCCAGTCTATTTGAAATCTAGCTCGACACCTGTTTGCTGCTGTGATTACCTTTTGGCCGGTGGGTAATTATTGATTAGAGTTTTCTTTTATTCTTCCTTAAACAGTAAACAGTAAACAGTGAACTGAAAACTCAAATCTGATAACTGATACCTGTCTCGGAGTCTCAACTAGGAAATTTATTTGGCACGACTACTTATACTTATATTACTTATATGTCTAATCTATCTTTGGGCGCACAACCTCCTCTAGAATTTATACACCCTGACCTTAATCCCTTGCTTTTAAAGGGATGTCAAATCTTTTTACCTCTCTGGTTACAAACTCAAACCAACTTAAGAGAAATTTCCGCCGCCAATCTAGAAACTTTAATCAAATTTTATCAAAAAAGTCAAGAGAAAAAAGTCCGTTTACTGCTTGCTTTTCGTCATCCCAGTATTAACGATCCCTACTGTATGGCCTATCTTTTGTGGAAATTAGTACCCAAAAAAGCCCAAGAGTTAGGAATAAAATTAAACAAGCCAATTCACGCTCATTTTATGTATGATCGAGGGATTCCTTTATGGGCGGGAGAAAGGGTAGGATGGTTATATTCTAAGTTAGGTGGCACACCAATTCAACGGGGAAAAGCCGATTTAATCGGATTGCGTTCGGCTCGTCGTTTATTATTAGAAGGAGATTATCCTTTGGCCGCCGCTCCGGAAGGGGCAACTAACGGACATAATGAGCTTGTCAGTGCGATTGAACCGGGTATTTCTCAATTGGCTTTTTGGGGTGTAGATGATGTCAAAAAAGCTAAACAACAGCAAGAAGTAATTATTTTACCCATTGGTATTCAGTATTTTTATATGACTCCAGTGTGGCAAGAAATCGAGCAAATTTTAACTAATTTAGAAACCGATAGCGGTTTAGAATCAATCCCGAATTCATCCCTAGAAGAAAAGGTTTTATACGAGCGTCTTTTTCGTTTAGGAGAAAGATTATTATCCTTAATGGAGGATTTTTATCGAGATTTCTACTATCAATCTTTGCCGGTAGTGCCTGCCAATGGTGATGATCCAAATGAAACCCTAGCCAAACGTTTAGCCAATTTATTAGATGTGGCCCTACAAACCGCAGAAAAGTATTTTAATATTTCTCCTAATGGTAATGTGATCGATCGCTGTCGTCGTTTGGAACAAGCAGGATGGGAACGCATTTATCGGGAAGAATTAAAACCCACTCATTCTATTTCTCCCCTTGAATTAGGATTAGCTTATCGCCTGGCCGATGAAGCTAATTTAAAAATGTGGCACATGAGAATTGTCGAAAGTTTCGTGTCAGTAACTGGTTATTATGTCAAGGAAAAACCCACCGTAGAAAGATTCGCCGAGACAATTTTATTACTCTGGGATTTAGTGATAAGAATTAAGGGAGGTAATCCCTTTTTTCGTCCCCAAATTGGTCAACAAAAAGCGATAATAACTATCGGTCAACCTATTTCCGTATCCGAGCGCTATGCTGATTATAAAAGCGATCGACGCTCGGCCGTAGCACAATTAACCCAAGATTTACAAACCAGTTTAGAAAGTTTAATTATTCATCAGTAGATAATTAGGTTTTGCTGAAAAAGTCTCTTGGTGGAGTCAGTTATCAGTTATCAGTTATCAGTTCACTGAGAAAACTCCCCACTTCCCCCCGCAACGGCTCGACTGAGCTTCACCGAACGTCCGAATGTCCGAACATCGCGCACGAAGTGGTCTCCCCATTTCCCACTCCCCAATTCATAATTTATAATTCCCAATTCATAATTTATAATTCATAATTCATAATTTATAATTTATAATTCCCACACCCCACTTCCCGACGCAAAACTTTTTCACCTAGCTCTAGTATAGGAGATAGTACGGGAATCTGGAAAAACTCAGTACCGAAAACCCTACCCCGGTCAGAGAATCTTTTATCTATCCTAAAAGTGTAGAGATAAACCAACATCTCTAGCGTTAAGAAAACTTCGGAGGTGACTTATATGGCACTTATACGTTGGGAACCTTTCAGAGAAGTAGAAGGCCTACAAAAAGAAATGAATCGCTTGTTTGACCGTCTTGTGCCGACTCATTTGGGTGATGGTGAAAAAATGGGGTTATCCTTCATCCCAGCGGCGGAAATGACCGAAACGCCAGAGGCAGTTCAGCTTAAACTGGAAATACCTGGTATGGAAGCCAAAGACCTCAACGTGGAAGTAACAGCCGATAGTCTGACCATTAATGGTGAAAGAAAATCGGAAATTAAAACCGAAGAAGAAGGATTTACCCGCACTGAGTTCCGTTATGGTAAATTCCATCGAGTTATTCCTCTACCGGTTCAGGTTGATAATACTAACGTGACCGCTGAATACAAAGATGGTATTCTCAATCTCACCCTCCCGAAAGCGGAAGAAGAGAAAAATAAAGTGGTGAAAGTGTCCATCAGTCCTGCCATTGCTCAATGATGTAGCACTCATTGTCTGGTCTTGAGCGAAAGAGTTGACCTAGTCTGATTAAACCAAAGCGGGAGTATTAAATCATACTTCCGCTTTTAGCTTCCTAACCTTTTAATTTAAAACTTCTAACACTGCTTGGGGTGATAATTTATCTTTAAACCAGATAACCTGAGCGGGTAGATTTTGGAATTTAACTCCAGCTTTTTCGAGATTTAACCGTTCCGATACGGCTAAAATTAGATTATTTGCTTGGGCCGATTTAACCTGTAAAAATTTCTTTTGTAGGTATTCTGGTCGCCAATAACCAACAATTTCTAGGAGAAAAACGCGACCATCGGGATGCACTAAACGGAAATCGGGAATCATCACTCCTCCGGGTAAAGGCACTAAATCCACTTCCCTTTCTAACTGCCATTCAGTTTTTAACTGTAACCAACGTTTAGCGAAAGATTCCTCTAACATACTATCGTAGGGTTTACCCGGGGAATAGTGGGACACCAGACCACAGTTATCCTCTAAATTGAACTGTTGTTTTTTAATAGTTCCTGTGTAGGAATCTTTGTACTGTAATTGTGCCTTCAGATTCCAGTGAGTGACATGGAGTAAGGCAGGAATTAATTTAGCGATTTCAATGCCATAACGACTATTAGCTTTAAATAAACTGGTGGGACCATCGATAGTAATAGTAAATCCCGTGTCGGCATCCCCTTCGATATAAGTCATTAAACGAAATAGTTTTAGATAGCGAAAGAGATATTTATATTCCCCCGGATCGTTGCGGTGGACGTTGATAATTAAATAACTGGCCCGATAAAAAATACCTTGAATTTGCGAGAGGTTAAAACGATGAATTAAGTTTTCGGGGGTGGGAGAATCAAATTGAGTGAGAATTTTATTCTCTGCTAAATCAGCATAGAGTCCTTTTTCTAGAGCTACTGGAAAAATTTCTTGATTTAATTCTTGGCTGAGTTGCTGGGCAATTTTCTCCAGAATTAGCGATCGATTTTGGGGAATAGGAACAAAGTTAGCCGCTTGTTCAAAAACTCTTTTTCTTAATTCCTGCGGTTCTAAGGGACTAATAATCTCAAAGGTGGCAAAATGATTGGTTAATAGGTGAGCAAATCCCCGTTTAATTTTATAATCGGGACTGTCTCCCTCCAAGATTAGGAGTTTTTGGCTTAATTCCCCCTTAGTTGCACCGATACTTTCCTGAAAACAGCTGATTTGTTCTTGAGCGATCGCCAGATAATCGCCAGCGAGGGGTAAGCGTTTGGGAATAATTGTCTCGCCATTTTGACGGGAAATCAATAAATCGGTCGGTAACATGGCAAGCTAGAGAAGAATAGTCAGATGGGGAGAGGTGGGACGACAGGGAAAGGTCGAAACCCCAAAAATCCCCCACTTCTAACTATTTTGGTCGAGATAACGCTCTAAATCCTCGATCACACGGGTTAATTCTGCTTCTGTGGTTAAGCGTAGGCGATCATCACGAACCGTTAACAAAACTTTAGCCGAAAAAGGATTCGGATAAATATTGGGATTACAAAACACTTCCAGAAACACATCACCAGTGTGTTGATATTCCATCGGTTTTTGGGGTTGGGGTTTACCCCCACTAGAGGCATTACTGGCGATCGCTTTTAGGCGATCGAGTAAAATGTTAATTTCCCTTTGCAAATCCAGAGCAGCACTGGGACTGAAACGAAAAGTAACGGAACCTTGCAAGAGATTAAGAGTTAAAGGAATCATCGAAAAAATCAGGTTAAGAGAAAGCCTGAAGTTAATTATATTAATTTGGGGAAATTTGGGGAAATTGGGTTTTGGGGGATTGTTCAGTCATCAGTAATCAGTAAACAGTAAACAGTCATCGGTGAGGTTCTTCGTTACTAGGTTCGGTTTGAGCGGGTGATCGCTAAATGTCTCTCCCTATAATGGTTTCATCCCTTATCACCCCTTCCATTGCAGAACAGGAACCGAAGGGCCATCAGTGAACTGAAAACTCACCACTGCTCACTGCTCACTGCTCACTGAAGTTACCGACGCGGAACCAGATTAATCCGGCCTTCGTCCATTTCATCCATGAGTAACTCGAGGGCCTCATAATCCACATCGGAAACGTAGCCAAGACGAGCGAGGAGTTCATTAATTCCGTTTTCGATTTCTGGTGTGATTTGACGATAATATAGGGCTTGTTCCACTAATTGGCGGATAGTCGGCTGGGTATCCACAATTTTCTTACTCTAGTTCGATAAATCTAGTTTCCGTATCCTGCTTTACTTTATTTCAGCAAAAATCCCGGTAGAATGCTGGGTCATCATCAGTGATTCGGGATTAGAGCTTAAACCTAGCGACTTTCCCCTGATGTTCCCCCTAGTAAGCCTTGATAACTGTTCCTCTCTAGCGCCTGGATTATAAGGTTAACCTAAAAGTGGTTCCTTCCCACAGGGTAAAGATTAAAAAAAGATTAATCTTTTCAGGAGAGAGAAAATCTATCAAGAGCGGGGTTGCAAAATCAGAAAGTTAGGACATAATAGCGTTATCTGATTTCCAGTTAAAAGGTTCATTTATGAATTTCAAAGCCAAGCCATGAAAAGTCCTGTAAAAGTCCCAGAAATAGCTCTATTTGAGCCAAGTGGCTATATTACCGCCGCTAACGTCCTAGAATTTCAAGAGCAGCTCACCAATCTGGTTAACCAGAGTAGCTCTGTCACTTTTCTCGTGGATATGAGTAGGGTGGAATTCCTTGACAGTGCTGGATTAATGGCTTTAGTTACCGCCTTTCGTCTGGCTCAAAGTCAAGAAAAATCCCTCAATATCTGTTCTATTCCACCTTCAGTCAAGATTATCTTTGAATTAACCCAACTGGACCGGGTTCTCTCGATTTTCCCTAGCCGTGCGGACTTTGATGCTGTCATCACCCTCCCCCAAGCGGCGTAAGCAGACAAAATAGCGTTTCTCGCCGCAATTTCTCGGCTACAATCTCAATTCTACCAGTAAATCACCTCTTGACTGGGCAGATTCCCATTTGTACAACCGACTCCTCAGGACAACAATTTTTCTCAAGGAGAGCCATTATACTGTTGAGATGGCTCTCCTCCTTTTGGGATATTATTTCTGGGGGCAAACTACCCTACACTTGTTCGGAGCAGCTCACAAAAAACTGTCTATTAAGAAATTCCATGACTTTAGTGATGACAGAGGGGAAGGGGGCCAAGATGGTAGATAGGTAATAAGTAGTAATTTCCTAGAATCCATGACAGTCAACAATCTCCAGTATGCTTATTTTCCCGGTTGTGTCGCCCAAGGTGCCTGTCGGGAACTATATTTATCCACGGCAGCCCTGACGGAAGCTTTGGGGATTAATTTAGTCGAACTCAAAAAAGCTGCCTGTTGTGGTTCGGGAACTTATAAGGAAGATTCGCAACTGTTGGAAGATGCCGTCAATGCGCGCAATATTGCCCTAGCGGAAGCCCTCAATTTACCCCTGTTGACTCACTGTAGCACCTGTCAAGGGGTGATCGGTCATGTGGATGAGCGCTTGAAGGAAGCAAAGCATAATAATCCCAATTATGTTGAGGAAGTTAATAATTATTTACAGAAAGAACATTGTTCCCCCTACCAAGGTACGACGACGGTTAAGCACCTACTCTGGGCAATTGTGGGCGATTATGGCTTAGATAATCTGGCGGCCAAGGTGGTTCGTCCCTTATCAGGCTTAAATTGTGCCGGTTTTTATGGTTGTTATCTCCTGCGGGCCCAGGATACTCTCCCCTACGATAATCCTTTTCAGCCGGAATCTCTAGAAAATGTCTTTCGGACCGTGGGGGCGAATCCGGTTTATTATCAAGGACGCACTCAATGCTGTGGTTGGCCCCTGTCCAGTTATGCCACCACCCAATCGTTCCAAATGGCAGGAAAACACATTTTAGAGGCGATGGCAGTGGGGGCCGATTGTTTAGTCACCCCTTGTCCTTTATGCCATCTTAATCTTGATTCCCGACAACCGGAAGTGGCAAAAGTGATTGGTCGAAGTTTAGGTTTACCCGTGTTACATTTTTCCCAATTGGTCGCTTTAGCGGTGGGAGTGAGTCCCGATCGTTTAGGATTAGATCGACACATCGTTTCGACCAAATCCCTCTTAAAGAAATTGGGGTTTTAGAACTCAATCAGGAGTGTTAGCAATGGATTGGTTAAAAAGAATTTTTGGCTTAGATAAACCGGCCAATGCCGCTAGTGCGATCGCAGGTAAAGCCGCTGCTGCCGGTATTCCCCCCGAAAGAGTCGGATTAGACGGAAAATACGACGAAAGCGGCCTAGCTAAACGAGTAGTTTTAGCTTTTGACGAGACACCAGATTTAGCTGATGAAGACAAATTATGGGTCGCTCAAACTGGTGGTAAAGTTGTACTAAAAGGCAAGGTTTCCAATCAGGCGAATTTAAATAAAATGGTAGCCATTGCCAGTAAAGTCCATGGGGCAACCAGCGTCGATACCAGTCAAGTAACTATTGGGTGAAGTCGAACGGCTGTTAACCTCTTGTAAAAATCAAAAATTGTTGTTAGGGTTAGGAGTCAGTAGCCAGTAGTCAGTAGTCAGGAGAATTAAGAATGAATAATAATCAGTTAAATGGTCTATTTACAGATTTTATGCGATTTAATCCTTATTTTTGACGTTTTTGAACCCTCAAAAGTTAATTATGCAAGAGGTTTAATATTCCCCTGGAAAATTAACCACTAAAACCCAGAGGGTTTTTGGCAGGGTGGATAACTCCAAGACTGGCAATCACCCCCAGCCGGCTGCGGTAAAATGGGAGGGATAGATAAAACTCAGGAGAAAAGACCCCAGTGCCGTACAACCCCGCAGAAATCGAACAGAAATGGCAGAAGATTTGGCAGCAAATGGGATTGGACAAAACCCCAGACAACGCCGATAAACCGAAATTTTACGCCCTCTCCATGTTCCCCTATCCATCGGGCAACCTGCACATGGGTCACGTTCGCAACTATACTATCACCGATGTGATTGCCCGTCTGAAAAGAATGCAGGGTTATCGCGTGCTGCATCCCATGGGGTGGGATGCTTTCGGATTACCGGCAGAAAATGCCGCCATTGAAAGGGGAGTTCCTCCGGCAAAATGGACAGACCAAAATATTGCCCAGATGAAACGGCAATTACAACAGTTAGGATTATCTATCGATTGGGAAAGAGAAGTTGCCACCTGTTCCCCGGAATATTATCGTTGGACCCAATGGCTATTTTTACAGTTTTTTGAATCAGGATTAGCCTACCAAAAAGAAGCGGCAGTGAATTGGGATCCTATCGATCAAACTGTGTTGGCAAATGAACAGGTAGATAGTGAAGGAAAATCTTGGCGATCGGGTGCTAAAGTAGAAAGAAAATTACTCCGTCAATGGTTCCTAAAAATCACCGATTATGCCGAACAATTACTGACTGATTTAGATAAACTTACCGGTTGGCCAGAACGGGTTAAAACCATGCAGGCCAACTGGATTGGTAAATCGGTAGGTGCTTATTTAGAATTTCCTCTTGTTAACTCCACAGAAAAAATTGCCGTTTTTACCACTCGTCCCGATACGGTTTATGGAGTCACTTATGTGGTACTTGCTCCCGAACATCCCTTAACTTTACAAGTTACCACTCCCGAACAAAAATCGGCCGTAGAAACTTTTATTCAAGAGATAGCCAGCGAAAGCGAATTAGAAAGAACCGCCGAAGATAAACCCAAACGCGGTATTAAAACCGGAGGACTGGCAATTAATCCTTTTACCGGTGAAGAAATTCCGATTTTAATTGCTGATTATGTCCTCTACGAATACGGGACAGGGGCAGTGATGGGAGTCCCGGCTCACGATAGTCGCGATTTTAAATTTGCTCGGGAAAATAACCTGCCAATTAAGATAGTTATTACTCCAGAAAGTGGCGAAATTGAGTTAAAAGAGGCCTATACAGAAGCGGGAATTATGATTAATTCCGCTCAATTTAATGGTCTGCATTCTACAGCAGGAAAAACCGCTATTATTGATTATGCCACTGCCCAAGGTTACGGCAAAGCTAGAATACAATATCGTCTCCGGGATTGGTTAATTTCCCGTCAAAGATATTGGGGTTGTCCAATTCCAGTTATCCACTGTCCTAACTGTGGAACCGTGCCAGTACCTATCGATAATTTACCGGTTACTTTACCGGAAAATGTCGAATTTAGCGGTCGAGGTGCTTCTCCTTTAGCCAAATTAGAAGACTGGGTAAATGTGGATTGTCCTCGCTGTGGCACTCCCGCAAAACGGGAAACCGACACCATGGATACTTTCATCGATTCTAGTTGGTATTTCCTCCGTTATACCGATGCTAAAAATGAAGATATACCCTTTCAATTTGAGAAGGTTAATGATTGGATGCCCGTGGATCAATACGTCGGAGGAATCGAACACGCTATCCTACATTTACTCTATTCTCGTTTCTTTACCAAAGTTTTAAGAGACCGAGGTTTAGTTAATGTCGATGAACCTTTTAACCGTCTATTAACCCAGGGAATGGTACAGGGATTAACCTACAAAAATCCCGAAACTGGCAAATATGTCCCCGCAGAAAATGTTATCTACAAAGAGGATAAATATTACGATAAAGACACGGGAGAAGTTCTTTCTTTCTTCTTTGAAAAAATGTCTAAGTCGAAATATAACGGCGTTGATCCTCTGAAAGTCTTGGAAAAATATGGGGCCGATACTGCCCGAATGTTTATACTTTTTACCGCACCCCCAGAAAAAGATTTACAGTGGGAAGATGCGGGGGTAGAAGGACAATTTCGCTTTCTTAATCGGGTGTGGCGTTTAGTCAGCGAATATATTGAAAATAAACCCAAGCAAGTCAAAAAAATAGAAACTTTCTCGAAAACTGACAAGGATTTAAGACGGGCAATTCACACCGCTATTAAAGAAATCTCCGAGGATTTAGAAGGAGATTATCAATTTAATACCGCCATTTCCGAATTGATGAAACTCAGTAACGCTTTAGGGGATAATAAGTGTTTTGCATCCCCCATTTATCGGGAAGGAATCGAAACCCTATTAATCTTACTTTCCCTCTTTGCTCCCCATCTTAGCGAAGAATTATGGCAAGCTTTAGGCCATAGCCAATCAATTCACCTGCAACCCTGGCCAAAAGTTGATCCTACTGCCCTCATTGTGGACGAGATTACCCTTGTCATCCAAATTTTGGGAAAAACCAGAGGCACGATACAAGTTCCCGCTAGTGCCGATAAAAACACCCTAGAAACCCTCGCCCTGGAATCAGAAATCGCCCAACGTTATTTAGAGGGCAAAGAAATCAAAAAAGTGATTGTTGTCCCAGGCAAATTAGTTAATTTTGTCGTGGTTTAAATGACAGTAATTATCACAATGGTAGGGAATTAAGAACCTTTTCAGTTATCACAGAAAACGGGTTTTTCGGAGAAACCCGTTTTCTGCTCATGCACTCATGCAAAAAGGGGAATAAATAATCAGTCTTTAATAACCAGATTTAGTAGAGAGCATCTCACTTGTGCAATGATTATTAATGCTTATAGCCGTCAAAAACTAGAAAATCTTCAACTTGATCACAAAGAGAAATGAGATTATAATAGTTATGACTTACGATTCAGAATATATCTCGATATTGAAGGTTTAATATGAAAGAATTAAAATCTTTAAATAACAACAGATTAAGCTGGTTTGAATCAGGTAAATCAATAGAATATATTACCAAATACTTAGAAGGCGCTAATCAAAAAATTCGCATTGCCACAGGCTTTTTTACGATTAAAGGTTGGAATTTAGTTCGGGGTTATACTACAGGAAAACAAACCTATATTTTGGTAGGTTTAGATGATCCAGGAGAGCAAAGGGCAAGGATGGCATTAATTCAAGAAATAATGAGAGATGTGCGTATAGGATTAGACAGAGATAGAAGAAAATCAGTTCTTGATATTATAGAAAAAATACAATCAAATCAGTTTGGAATTGTAGATGCCAGAGCCAAAGATCATCATAATAAACTTTACATCTGTGATGAAAAAGCGGCAATTCAAACTTCGTCAAATTTAACTGGTAAAGGATTAAGAGAACAAGTTGAAGGTGGTAATATTATCACTGATAAAACAGAGGTTCTTGCATTAGTTAAAGAATTTGATGATTATTTTGCTGAGGCTAAAGATTTAACTCAAGAACTATTAGAAATTTTACTAAAATGGTTACAGTTTGCTGCACCTTGGGACATTTATCTCAAAACTATGTTGGTTTTAGAAAATATCCAGCCTCCCAAAACTAGATATTCTAAAAAGCCACTTTCCTACCAAATTGACATGATTGCCCAAACTTTACGACAGATCAAAAACTTTGATGGCTCAATGCTGGTTGCTTCAACTGGACTAGGCAAAACTGTTGTAGCGGTTCATGTAGCTCTTCATTTACGAGATGAAGATTTAATTGATAATATCATGGTTATTGGACCTAAAGCCGCCCGCAGCAATTGGCAAAAAGAAATGCGGGAAGCGGGATTACCCTGTGATTATTTTGTGCGACAAACTTTTGATAAAAAAGATGCTAAACAAGATCATGCTTTGGAATTATTTGAAGAGATTTTAGAAGATATTAAAAATCAGCGTTGGTTATTAATTATTGATGAAAGTCAAGAATTTAGAAATCGATTTAAACAAGATTTATTTAATATTACTAAAAAACCAAAAGAAAGATTAGCTTTTATCAAACTTAGAGAATTAGTAAAAAAGGGTAATCTTAAAGTTTTACTTTTAACTGGTTCACCTTATGCTAAAGATATTGAAAATATCAATAATCAACTTTATCTACTTCCTCACACTTGCGAAAGTAAACCTCAAGAATTTGACTATTTCTTGGAAAATTTCCCAGAACATAATCATTTATTTACAGAAGAAAAAAAAGATATTAATGCTTGGTGTATCAACGATATAGATGAATTTATTAATCTTTCTGTGGCTAGTCAATTAACAACTCCTCACGTTGCTAAATATTATGGTCAAAAGCAAGAATCGGAAACCTATATTAATTTTGGTGAAGAAAGACGTTATGTGCCAAATATAATTCTTCATAGCATTAATTTTTCTCTGATTCTTCAAGATGAATTGACTGAAGCAATAGTCAAAGGTTACTTTAACCTTAAATCTAAAAATATCATGTTTAAAGATTTATATAATCGTTCAGTTAAAATTGCATGGGCAAGTTCGCCCCTCTCACTTCAAGGAGTTTTAGAAAGGATTGCTGATACTCCAGGTGGGGAGAATAGCTATCAGTTTGAGAAACTTGAATTTATGGTTTCTCGTGAAGATAGAGAAAATTTTTTAAGACCTATTATTACTGAACTTAAACGAATCAATCAGAACCTTAATCAGAATCTTGATCTAAAAGTTAAAATTTTGTCTGCTCTTATCAAAGAACAGGTATTAGAAAACCAGCAAAAAGTAATTATTTTTTGTGAAAGAAGAGCTACAGTTGTTTATCTTTCTCAGCACTTTAAAAAGAATTTTCCCTCTTTAAAAATTGCATATACTATCGAGCAAAGCGAAGATGAAAAAAAATATCAGATGAAAGATAGTAGAGAGATTGAACAATTAATTAAACAATTCGCTCCTTATTCTAATAAAATAACTGAGAAATTTACCGAAAATTATGACATTTTTATTTCAACTGATGCCCATGGTGTTGGTGTCAATATGCAAGATGCTTCAGTAGTCATTAATTATGATATTGATTGGACTCCGATCGCACCAGTTCAAAGAGCGGGAAGAATTTTACGTTTCTGGCATTTACCTCGCATCGTTCACATTTATACTTTTGTGCCAACACTAAGCGCAAAGAATAGTAACACTGCACTAAATTATGATTTAGTGGAAATTCAAAAACGATGGAAAAATTTAATGTCTCGTCATCAAGAATCAAAAAAAGTAATTGATTTACCTGTTTTAACTATTGCGGAAACTCAAGAAATTAATATTTCTGAAATGGCATCTCAAGTGACGATTGAATCTGGGGAAATCAATCTTAATGCTTTAGCAGATTTAGACATTTCTCCTTATTATCAACATACAGCAAAACTTCAACTTAATCGTGATTATGCAAAAACTTTATCTGATGATTTAATTAGTGCTAAAATATATTCAGAAAAACATCCCTTACTTTATCTATTAGTTTTACATAAGCAAAATTATCACGGCATTTTTTATAATCCTATTACTAAACAATTAGCTGAACCTGATATTGTTAAAATTTTAGATAAAATTGCCTGTGAAGAAAGTACGCCAGCCGCTAATGTTGACCATGATTTTATTGAAAATTTAAGTGATATTTGTCTTCAGTATTGGTGTCAAAAAAATAAAGTTTTAGCCGATGATGTTGAGCGAATTTGTGCATTATATTTAAAGCCTGAAAACGAAGATGATGATCTAAAATTACTTTTAAATTCAATCAATACTCAATAAGAATAAAATGCTCATCCCCGACTACATCGACAATAAAACCCAAAACCCAAAACCCAATTTGTCGATTTTGAATGAACGGCATATCCCTCTTCTGATTGCTTGAGATTGACTTGATATTGCATATTTTTAAGATCATCCCGTCCTTAATAAAAATTTGGGCAAGACTATTATTAGTATAACATCACCTAAGCATTGCGCTACTGCTACCATTACCTGTACCAACCCCTCATCCAGCAATTCCTGATTTTTCTGCACAATGCGGGGTTCATCGCCATCATTGCAGGATAATAGCTGATTAATCAGGTTTAGGTATGTTTGGGTGCGTTGTTCATTCATGGTGTGGTAGATGGGGAATTGATGGGTAGGGGCGAAGCATTCGGATAAGAAATTTATGGTTTCAGCGATATGTTATTGTCCGAATGCTTCTCCCGTACAGGGATTTTCTGCAATTTGAGGAATCACTGTTGCACAAGGCGGTTCAAAATTCATTATCTTAATTATGATTGAGGAAAAGGGAGAATAATATAGCGAATCACTGTTCCTATTAAAGCTGTTCCCAAGATGCCGATTAACGTCCAAATCTGGGCTTTCTGAGAGCCTTTTAATTCTTTTGTATCTTCTTTTACCCCTTCAATATCTTTTTCTAAACTATCGACTTTTTCCTCTAATCTTGCCTGTACTATTTTAATATCCATAACATCTTTTTGTAGATTATCCAACTTCTGATTAATTGAACCTAAAATTTCTTTGAGATCCTGTTCTATAGTAACTGACATCTGATGATTCTCCTAATAATGATATTGATCAGTATTGTTATCTATCTTGTCTTAATTGCTTGCCCAACCGAAGCGCCTCATTTTCCCTTGCTGCCTTCCCTCATTGTTGCCCTCCCCCTCCCATTATCTCCACTAATTTATGAGCCGATAATTCCTGATTAAGCCAATCCTTTCTCAGCCAACCATTGAGGATTATATAAACGAGATTGATAACGGGCCCCACCATCACAAAGAACAGTAACTATGGTGTGGCCTGGCCCCATTTGTTTAGCTAAAGCCACGGCAGCAGCGACATTAATACCCACAGAACCCCCCATAAATAAACCATCTTTTTGTAATAGTTGATAAACAACTTTAATGGCAGTGGGATCATCAATTTGAATGGCATCATCTATGGGTGCGCCTTCCATATTAGCGGTAATACGACTATTACCAATCCCTTCAGTAATTGAACTACCTTCCAGGGTAATTGTCCCGGTTTTCACATAACTATATAAACCGCTACCCATCGGATCCGCCACCACACAACGCACCTGCGGATTTTGGTCTTTTAAAAACATCGCCACCCCCGCGTAGGTTCCCCCGGTTCCCGTGGCAGCCACCCAAGCATCAATTTTACCGTCGGTTTGTTCCCAGATTTCCCGGCCGGTGGTTTCGTAGTGAGCGCGACGATTAGCCAGATTATCGAATTGATTGGCCCAGATAGCATTTTCCATCTCACTGGCCAATCTCCCCGATAATTTAACGTAATTATTGGCATCTCGGTAGGGAACCGCGGGAACAGTACGCACTTGGGCGCCAAGGGTTCTTAAGAGGTCGATTTTCTCTTGGGATTGGGTATCGGGAATGATAATCAGGCATTTATAACCCTTAGCATTGCAGATATGGGCCAAACCGATGCCAGTATTGCCGGCGGTTCCTTCGACAACGGTTCCCCCCGGTTGCAGAGTACCGGCTTTTTCCGCTTCTTGAATAATATATAAAGCGGCCCGATCCTTGACCGAACCACCGGGGTTAAGAAATTCGGCCTTACCGAGAATCTCGCAGCCGGTTTCCTCGCTAAAACTATTGAGACGAATTAGGGGAGTATTACCCACCGCATCGACGAAACCATTTTTAATATCCATAATCTGTTATTTTTCGTGCTGTTCGTAAGCTGAGACGATTTTTTGTACTAAGGGATGACGCACCACATCGGCCCGGGATAGGTAACAAAAAGCGATCCCTTCTACTGATTTTAGGATTTTTTGAGCGGCAATTAACCCCGATTCCTGTTGTTGCGGTAAATCGGTTTGAGTGACATCTCCAGTTACTACCATGCGCGAACCGAATCCCAAGCGCGTTAAGACCATTTTTAACTGTGCTGGGGTGGTATTTTGGGCCTCATCAACAATAACAAAAGCATTAGCTAGGGTTCGTCCCCGCATATAAGCTAAGGGAGCGATTTCGATTTTACCCCGTTCCATCAGGTCGGGAATTTTGGCCGCTTCGATAAATTCGTATAAAGCATCGTAGAGGGGACGCAAAAAAGGATCGACTTTTTGCTGTAAATCCCCCGGGAGAAAGCCTAATTTTTCCCCCGCTTCCACGGCCGGCCGGGTGAGGATAATCCGTTCTACTTTATCTTCTAATAGAGCTTGTACGGCCAAAACGGCGGCTAAAAAGGTTTTCCCCGTGCCGGCAGGTCCAATACAAAAGGTGATATCGTGACTTTGAATCGCTTGAATATATTGACGCTGACGGAAGGTTTTTGCCCGAATTAGCTCCCCGCGACGGGTACGAGCGAGAATATCCTGCTGTAGTTCTTTATACTCGCTAGAACGCCCCGTATCGAGGGCATGGATAGCGGTCATAATATCGGCTTCGGCGATCAACTTGGCCTCTTGCCATAAAATACTTAAGGAGCGCACAATCGCTGTGGCACGCTCCACCGGGGTTGGTTGTCCCGCAATCCGCAATTCCATGCCTCTGAGGACTAAATTCGCCCCAGTTTGCCTGGCTATCAATTTGAGGTTAGCTTCTTGATGACCCGCTAAAGCGATCGCACTTTCTGAACTGGGGAATTGAATCGTTTGCCAAGTTTCCGTCATGCTTGGGGCTAAATTATCCTTTGGCTGTTTCTACCACTTTAGCAAAAGCGACGGGATCGAGGATGGCTAATTGGGCCAACATTTTCCGATTCAGGAGGATATTAGCTTTCTTTAATTGTCCGGTCAGTTGGCTGTAACTGATGCCCTGTTGACGGGCAGCGGCGTTAATGCGGGTAATCCAAAGACGACGAAAATCGCGTTTACGTTTGCGACGGTCTCTATAGGCATTCCGCAAGGCCTTCATTACCTGTTGGTTAGCTGTACGGAATAAGCGCGAGTGAGAACCGCGAAAACCTTTGGCTAATTTGAGAATTTTTTTACGTCGCTTGCGGGCGACATTCCCCCGTTTTACTCTAGACATGATAATCCTTTAGACGATTTTTCTGGAAAATTTACAAATAGGGCAACATTAAGCGCACTTCCTTCTCGTCGCGCTCGTGTACCAGGGTAATCTGGGACAAACGACGGCGCTTGCGTTCGGCACTTTTATGATCGAGTAGGTGATTTTTGAAGGCTTTGCGACGTTTGATTTTTTTGCCGCTTCCCGTGGCCTCGAATCGTTTGGCCGCCGCCTTTCGCGTTTTTAGCTTGGGCATAAACTCCGTTTTATTAAATCGACACAATCACTAATACTATCACAAATAGAGGACTTTGGGCAAGAAGTGGCCCAAAGATTCCAGGCTTATCCCGACTTTGGCCAGGTCTGTGCTTGGGAATTAAATCAATCGGGAATTTTTCCCTTCCTCTTGATCGAATCGCTAAGATCTAGATAAAGTCTCGCGTTAACACGCATCTGGAGAAGTTATGGCTAAAACCCTACTAGAACAATTACGGAAATTTACAGTGGTTGTTGCCGATACCGGCGATATCCAAGCGATCGAAGCTTTTACCCCTCAAGATACCACCACTAACCCCTCCCTGATCACGGCTGCGGCCCAAATGCCCCAATATCAGCCGATTGTCGATCAAACCCTGCAAGCGGCCAGAAAAGAATTGGGAAAGCAGGCCAACCCAGAAGATGTGGCCACATTAGCTTTTGATCGCCTGGCCATCGGTTTTGGCCTACAAATCCTGCAAATCGTCCCTGGCCGCGTCTCCACCGAAGTAGATGCTCGTCTTTCCTACGATACCCAAGCTACCATCGACAAGGCCCGTTATCTCATTTCCCAGTATGAACAAGCAGGTATCTCTAGAGAAAGAGTCTTAATTAAAATTGCCTCGACTTGGGAAGGGATTAAAGCCGCAGAAGTCCTCGAAAAAGAGGGAATTCACTGTAATTTAACCCTATTATTCGGTTTTCATCAGGCGATCGCCTGTGCGGAAGCGGGAGTAACCTTAATTTCTCCCTTTGTCGGTCGGATTCTCGATTGGTATAAAAAAGAAACCGGTAAAGACTACGTTGGCGCTGAAGATCCCGGAGTCCAATCCGTTACCCAGATCTATAACTACTATAAAAAGTTTGGTTATAAAACCGAAGTTATGGGGGCAAGTTTCCGCAATATCGGTGAAATTTGCGAGTTAGCCGGTTGTGATCTTTTAACCATTTCCCCGAAACTTCTGGAACAGTTGCAAGGGACAGAAGCCGATTTACCCCGTAAGCTCGATCCAGACCAGGCCGCAACCCTTGATATTGTCAAAATTGCCATGGATCAAGCCACTTTTGAGAAAATGCACGCCGAAGATGCCATGGCTTCCGAAAAACTAACCGAAGGTATTCAAGGTTTTACCAAAGCTTTAGAATTATTAGAACAATTGCTGATTCAACGTTTAACCCAGTTGGAAGGTCAGTCAACCCTAGAACACGCCGCCGAAGATATTTTCCGAGTCTATGATCATGATGGGGATGGTTTCATCACCCGGGAAGAATGGGCGGGAACCGATGCGGTATTCGATGCGATCGATATTAACCATGATGGGAAAATTTCTCCCGATGAGATCGCTGTCGGTTTAGGTGCAGCTTTTCGTTTAGTGGAAGCATAGAATTAGTCGTGAGTTGAACTAACCGGCATCAGTCCCCACCCGCACTCACCCACCGGTGGGGAAAATGCAGGGAGTGGGGAGTTTTTTGTTGTGAACAGTCAACAGTAACCAGCAATCAGTAAACAGTAATCAGTGGGGTGTGGGGAAGTGGAGCATTTGGCTGAAATTTCCCTAAACCCCTAAACCCCTATCACCCTATCACCCTATCTCCTGTCTCCTGTCTCCTGCCTCCTGATTAAGCTGTCTCTTGGGCAGCGGCTAATTCCGCCAGTTTTCCCTGTTGGTCCTTGGCGATACAGGATTGGATCACCTCTTCGATGTCGCCGTCTAAAATGCGATCTAGGGAAAAATTCTGATTTAAGCGATGATCGGTGAGACGATTATCCTTATAGTTATAGGTGCGAATTTTTTCCGAACGGGAACCGGTTCCCACCTGAGAGCGCCGCATGGAACTAACCGCTTCCTGTTGTTCCTGTAACTTCATATCGTACAATTTCGCCCGGAGAATCTGCATAGCTCGTTCCCGGTTTTGCAATTGCGAGCGCTCCTCGGTGCAAAAAACCCGGATTCCCGTGGGTTTATGGATTAAATCGACCGCAGTTTCCACTTTATTGACATTTTGACCGCCTGCTCCCCCAGATCTAGCCGTGGTTAACTCAATATCCTTGGGATCGATATGCACTTCCACATCGTCCACTTCTGGCATAATTGCCACGGTAGCGGTGGAAGTGTGGACGCGACCACTGGCTTCCGTCAGAGGAACCCGCTGCACCCGATGGACTCCCGCCTCAAATTTCAGCTTACTATAGACGTTATCGCCTTTAATCTCTAAGATTGCCTCTTTAAATCCTCCCATATCCGCCGGAGATTCACTCAAAAGGCTAACTTTCCATTTTTGAGTTTCGGCATATTTTGAGTACAAACGCACTAAATCTCCCGCCCAAATACTGGCCTCATCTCCCCCGGTCCCAGCGCGAATTTCCAGCATGATATTCTTTTCATCAAGGGGATCCCGGGGCAGCAGCAGAATGGTTAATTGGTCTTCCAAAGAGGCGATTTTTGCCTCTAATTCTGCCACTTCTAGGGCGGCCATGTCGCGTAATTCGGGATCGCTGGCGGATTCTTTGAAGATTTGTTTCGCCCCGATTAAATCCTCTTGACTTTTTTGCCAAATTTCGTAGGTGTTGACCGTTTCCTCTAGGGAAGCGCGGGATTTGGCCAGACGATGCAATTCACCCGGATTACTGGTGACATCGGGATCCGCTAGACGACGGGTTAATTCTTTGTAGGTCTGTTCTACAGATTGCAGTTTGTTTAGTAAATAACTTTCAGCCATAATCGATAGCCATAAATAGGGTTAAACGGGGTTAATTGGAAGATAACCCGCAAATTCACTGGATTAGAAGCGTCTGACAGATAATAGAGACGCAATCCTTTTAATTGTCTTAATTTTCTTTGTCTGGGGTTCTTCAAGCTAGGAAAAATCCCGCTCAACTGCTGACAGTCAGTCAGTTTTGCTAATACTTAGAAATATTTTTAGGCCAGCAAGCGGCAAGGGAAGACATTTTTTTTCTTAACCAGATTATTCCTATATCTGAAACTATCATTTTTTTGCCGTTTTGAGCAAGTAATCTTAAATCCTGTTTAAAAGCAAGGAGTGGGGTGTAGGAATTATAAATTATGAATTATGAAGTGAGAAGTGGGAAGAATAAATAAAAATAATCTCCTGACCCCTGACTACTGACCCCTGACTACTGACTCCGAACCTTCTTAAAACTGATCACTGAATACTAAACCTGCTGGAAAGGGGTACAAAAAATGCTAGGATGGCGACAGCACAGAGAAAAGTGAAAGAAAGGAATATAGCTTTACATGGAAGAGTTTGACAAGTCAATATCCTTTGATGGCAGGGATATTCGACTAAAAATAGGGCTTTTAGCCCCCCAAGCTGGCGGGAGTGTTCTGATCCAATCGGGAGAAACGGCGGTTTTAGTGACAGCAACCACAGCCAAAGCCAGAGAAGGAGTAGATTTCCTGCCCTTAACCGTTGACTATGAAGAAAGATTATATGCCGCCGGGCGCATACCGGGAGGATTTTTGCGTCGTGAAGGTCGTCCCCCGGAAAAAGCAATTCTGACTGGTCGTTTGATCGATCGCCCCCTGCGCCCCCTATTCCCCAATTGGATGCGGGATGATATTCAGGTGGTCGCTACGACCCTCTCAATGGATGAGGAAGTCCCCCCGGATGTTTTGGCCGTTACCGGAGCCTCCGTGGCGGTTCTGTTGGCGGGGATTCCCTTCCAAGGACCGATGGCAGCGGTGCGCGTCGGTTTACTGGGGGATGAATTTATCATCAATCCCACCTACAAGGAAATCCATAACGGAGAATTGGATCTAGTGGTGGCCGGTAGTCCGGAAGGGGTGGTGATGATCGAAGCGGGAGCCAATCAGTTACCGGAACGGGATATTATTGAGGCGATCGATTTTGGTTATGAAGCAGTGCGCGACCTGATCACCGCTCAACGGGAATTGATCGATCAGTTGGGTATTCCCCTCGTCACCCGAGAAGCACCAGCAGTAAACGAAACCGTGCATAATTTCCTGAGAGAACAAGCTAAAGAGGAAATTAAACAGATTCTCTGTCAGTTTACCCTCAGCAAAACCGAACGGGATGAGAAATTAGAGGCGATCGAAAATCGGATCAAGGAAACTATAACCGCTCTCCCCGACGAAGATCCCTTAAAAGCTCCAACGCTGGAAGAGCCGAAGTTAATCGGTAATCTCTTTAAGGATCTGACCAAAAAACTGATGCGCGCCCAAATTATTGAGGATGGGGTGCGGGTTGATGGTCGCAAACTGGACGAAGTACGCCCGATTTCTTGCCGGGTGGGAGTTTTACCCCGTCGGGTTCACGGTAGCGGTTTGTTTAATCGCGGTTTAACCCAAGTGCTTTCGATCGCCACCCTTGGCACCCCCGGTGATGCTCAGGATTTGGGCGACGATCTCCATCCCGAAGACGAAAAACGCTATCTTCATCACTACAATTTCCCACCCTTTTCCGTCGGTGAAACCCGTCCGATGCGTTCTCCCGGCCGTCGAGAAATCGGTCACGGTGCTTTAGCGGAAAGGGCGATCGTGCCTGTCCTCCCCCCCCAGGAGGAATTTCCCTATGTGCTGCGGGTGGTGTCGGAAGTCCTCTCTTCTAATGGTTCCACCTCCATGGGTTCCGTGTGTGGTTCTACCCTGGCGCTGATGGATGCCGGTGTTCCCCTGAAAAAACCCGTTAGCGGTGCGGCCATGGGTTTAATTAAAGAAGGGGAAGAAGTGCGGATTTTGACCGATATCCAAGGTATCGAGGATTTTCTGGGAGATATGGACTTTAAGGTGGCTGGCACTGATTCCGGCATCACCGCTCTCCAGATGGATATGAAAATCCCCGGTTTAACCATGGAAGTGGTGGCCAAGGCGATCGAACAAGCTTTACCGGCCCGCAAACATATCCTCGAGAAGATGTTAGCGACCCTAGAAAAACCCCGCGCGGAATTATCTCCCCACGCACCCCGGTTATTGACGATCAAGATCGATCCAGATCTAATCGGGTTAGTAATCGGGCCGGGTGGTAAGACGGTGAAAGGGATTACTGAACAGACCGGCACGAAAATCGATATCGATGACGATGGTACTGTGACTATTTCCTCCACCGATGGGGAACAGGCCGAAAAAGCTAAACGACTGATCTACAATATGACCCGCAAACTCAATGAGGGTGAGGTTTATCTCGGTCGCGTGACTCGCATTATCCAAATCGGCGCTTTTGTGGAAGTTTTGCCGGGGAAAGAGGGAATGATCCATATTTCCCAATTGGCCGAGGGACGCGTCGGTAAGGTGGAGGATGAAGTGGCCGTGGGGGATGAGGTGTTAGTCAAGGTGCGCGAGATCGATAGTAAAGGTCGTCTCAATCTCACCCGTCTCGGTATTCATCCCGATGAGGCCGCTGCTGCCCGTAAGGCTGCTACTGTAGTCTAGGTAAATTTTCTGTTCATGGTTAACTCTCGATCGCTCGATCGAGGGTTTTTATTTTATCGCTAAAATTGCTTAAAAACAGCAATAGAGACGCAAAAACCACGCCTCTATCCCGGTATTTTCCCTAGATATTGTTTCTGACTACCAGCTAGACTTGACCACACCGGGTAAAAGACCTTGGTGGGCCCATTCCCGTAAAACGTTGCGGGATAAACCAAAATCGCGATAGTATCCTCTCGGTCTGCCGGTCGTTAAACAACGGTTGCGGTGACGACTGGGGGCGCTATTGCGGGGTAATTCCTGTAATTTTTGGTGAATCGCCAGTTTTTCTTCAAAATCCTCGGCGGTACGGAATTGTTCTTTTAGTTCCGCTCTTTTAGCTTCGTATTTTTGTCTGAGACGAGCGCGTTTTTTCTCGCGTTCTACCATCGATTTTTTTGCCATGGGGTTTCTCGAAAAAGATTTAACCTGTAAAGACAGCATTTTCCATTATAACCTGAAACACCGGTGACAAAGGTGACATTTCTTGATATTAATTCTTAAAGTCCTAGTTGCAAATTTTCTATGTCTGAACCGCCTCAATTGCTCCAACAACGTCTTTTTTATCAGGGTCGCGTCTTTCAATTTGAAGTCTCGAAACTGCGTTTACCTAACGGTGTCGAGGGAGAATGGGAATGTGTGCGTCATCCGGGGGGTGCTTTAGCAGTTCCAATCACCAAGGAAGGTCAATTAGTTTTAGTACGTCAGTATCGATTTAGTTTGCAAGCTCGCATTCTGGAATTTCCCGCCGGGACGATTGATGAAGGAGAAGACCCCGCTACGACGGTAAAACGAGAATTAGAGGAAGAAGCGGGCTATCGGGCCCACAGTTGGCAATCTTTGGGTAAATTTGCCCTGGCACCGGGTTATTCCGATGAATACATCTATGCTTTTCTGGCCCGGGATCTGGAAAAATTAAGCTTGCCCCCCGCTCAAGATGCCGATGAAGATATCGAAGTGGTTTTTATGAGTTTTGAGGAAATGGAATCAGCGATCGCACGGGGAGAATCGATCGATGCTAAAACTATTACTAGCTTCTATCTGGCCCGTTTAGCTCTTAATTAATCTTTTCAATCACCGTTTGTCCCAGTTGAATCAACTCAAAACCGATAAAAAGGCTTAAAATCACAGTGACAGCCTGATTAAGTAGGGGTATATTGCCTTTGCCTAGAAAAGAGGCGACGAATTTGACCACAACCAAAACGAGAGCGCTAACAACGGCGATTTTGACGGCTATCATAGACTAATTTTTCCTCACGGTTAACCAGATTATACTATTTCTAGACTTTTTCTGGCTAGTTTCATCTTCGGCTTGATACAAAATTTAGCATTTTGGTGGAGAGCGCTCCTGTCATTGCCAAAAATGCCCTGGTTTTTGTTAAGAATTGTAAAATGTAGTTAGATTTATTTGCTCAGAAGAGGATTCATGTCTAACCAAGAATCGATTTTTCCATTCCCTCAAAAACCAGTGTATTCCTCCGTATTCAAGTCGATTTTAGCGATAATATCAGTTATTTTAATTATGTTAGCAGTGATCGGCGGGGTAATGATGGTCAGTTTATCATTATCTTGGCCGGAAGACAATATTTATCGATTACTCCTTGGCTTAGTAGAAGATTTTTTTAACCCCCTTGCTTGGATTAAAGTTCCCACGGTTGCTCATAGCTATCAATTATTATTACCCACGGTTATCCTGCTAATTTTTACGCAGTTAATCATGTTCTTGTCTCCGCATCCGCAAGTTTGGTCAAGATTAGTCATTATTTCTATCACTCTCGCTATCACTCTGCGATATCTACTCTGGAGGATTCTGGAAACTTTAAATCTTTCTACTCCTCTCAATGGCTTTTTTAGTTTACTGCTTTTAGGCGTTGAGATGATGGTTTTAAGTGGTAGCATAATTCAGTTAGTTTTAGTCTTAACCACGAAAGATAGACGCAAAGAAGCTGATTTTTATAGCCAAGCAGTAATCGATAAACAATATTTACCGACGGTAGATATCCTCATTCCCACCTATAATGAGCCAGCCTTCATCTTAAAAAGAACTGTTATCGGTTGTCAAGCCCTTAATTATCCCCATAAAAATATTTATATCCTCGATGATACCCAGAGGTCAGAAATTTATGAATTAGCAGAAAAATTAAATTGTTATTATCTGACTCGTGAGGATAGAAAAAATGCTAAAGCAGGTAATTTAAACCATGCTCTCAAACAAACCCAAGGGGAATTAGTGGTGGTTTTTGATGCAGATTTTATCCCTTGTCAGAACTTTCTAGAAAGAACTATTGGCTGGTTTCAAAACCCAAAAATTGCCCTAGTGCAAACACCGCAAAGCTTTTATAATGCCGATCCTATTGCCCATAACTTAGGTTTAGAAAATATCGTTACTCCCGATGAAGAATTATTTTATCGTCATATCCAACCAGCTAAAGATGGGGTGGGTAGTCCTGTCTGTGCTGGCACTTCTTTTATTGTCAGAAGAAAAGCCTTAGAGAAAGTGGGATATTTTAATATAGAATCTATTAGTGAAGACTATTTTACTGGGATTGCTATCTCTGCCAAAGGTTATGAAGTTATTTACTTAAATGAAAAACTCAGTGCTGGTTTATCTGCTGAAAGTTTATCAGCTTATTTACGGCAAAGATTACGCTGGGCAAGGGGAACTTTACAGGCCTTTTTTATCAAAGCTAATCCCCTAAAAATTGCGGGACTAACTCTACCCCAAAGATTGGCACACTTAGAAGGACTTTTATCTTGGTTTTCTCCCTTAGCTCGTTTATTTTCTCTGCTGATTCCTCTCCTTTATACCTTTGGTTACATCGTACCTTTGAACATTACCATTGATGAGACAATCTATATCTTTTTACCCTACATGATGCTGCAGTTAGCCACTTATCACTGGTTAAATTCTCGCTCGCGCTCAATTGTTTTTTCTGAGGTACTATCGATGATTATTTGTGTACCTACATCCCTAACAGTTCTCCATGTTCTTTGGAAACCCTTTGACAAAGGATTTCAGGTGACACCGAAGGGAATTGCTCGCCAAAATTATCAATATAATTGGCACTTATCCTACCCATTACTGTTTTTTCTCACCATTACTTTAATTAGTATTTTCTTTAATTTACACCATCACAATTATCAAGAAAGTCCCATAAATTTTGGCTTGATTTTGGCTATATATAATGTGGTTATTATCATGACTGCTCTGGTGGCTTTATTGGAAGCTCCCCTCACCCTAGAAACTCAATATCAAATGCTGGAATCTCCTGTTAACTTGATCACAGAATCGGATATAATTATACAGGGCAATCTAAAAAAACTTTCGGAAATAGGAGCAAAAATTCACCTAGGGGAACCCATCTACTCAGAAAAATTACTCCTAGATATTTTAGGCGAAGATTTGCGCCTATCGGCTCATCTAGTCAATCTAGAAAAACGAGGAAAAATCTGGCAAGCGACTCTTAAATTCCAGCCACTTACCCTATCAGAGCAAAGAAAATTAATTACTTTTCTATTCTGTCGTCCCCTGCGCTGGCAACCAAAAAATACGGCGGGAGAATTACAATCACTTTGGTTGTTAATTATCAGCTTTTTTCGGGGGATAGGCTTGATTTGGCGGGCAGTTATGAATCGAAAAACAGCCCTTTAGTTTATTCAAAAGTCGAAAATACTTATCGAAAAATTACTGGCTGACTATTCTATTAACTGGCTTTTGTTTGTGATTTTACTTACAGTGCTATTCTTGTATTCTCACATTTGTCACTTGACCAAAACTTGACAGTATTATAATAAAAGTAACCATTCTTAGATGGACTGGCCCATGAACAATCGTTTATACCTTCACCTGATGGCTAATAGGGAAAAAGGGTTTGCCTTGGCTCTTGCCCTGTTAATTGGAGTTATCATAATGGGAACAGGAATAACTATGATGATGCGCGTCCAAGGGGATCAATCGAAAGTAATTGCCCAAAAATCCCGGGCTGATAGTTTAAGAAGTTCCGAAGCTGGAGTGGCTCGCGTGCGGGATTTACTCAATAGCATTCGAGTTATGGCAACGGTTCCCAGTAATTGTACTTCCGGCGATTGTTGGCAGAGAGCCGAAATACCCACTGGTAATCCTAGTACCAATTTCCAAAGAGATTTAAAAAAATTAGCCATTGCCACCGCCTGTGGTAATACCAATCGTAATAACGAAATTGCCTACAAAATCCTCGCACCCACAGGACAACGAGCAGTAAATCCAGGATTAAGAGATTTGGCTAGTGGTGAATGGTTTGATCTAGGTAATAATCGTTATTATCGCGTGGTTGGATACAATTTTACCCCAATATCTGACCCCAATATTTTGGGTTGGGGAGTTCTCACCCTCGAAGGACTTTCCCGCAAAAGTGCCGCAACAGACCTAACTAACATTGATATCAATAGAGATAGTGGCGATAATGCCGCCTCGCGTAACCGCGTGGTGGTAACTATCCCTATCAAGCCTTCCCTTCCCCTCGCATTCACTCGTACCACGGTTCCCGCTTTGTGGATAAGGGAGGGAGCCCCGGAAGATGAAGGTCAAACTGGCCAGATTACGGTCAGCAATCCAAATTATTCTGGCGGTGCTAAATTTCAGGGGGATGTGGTTATGAGCGACACCACGGAGGCGACAGGATTTGTCGAGGAGACAGGAACTTTGCGACCGAACCTAGAATGTCATATTAACCAAAATAATATTGAACAGCCCACACCCGCACCCAATACCCCCTACAAAGCGCAATTTGTCGGTGTGCCGGAGGAGAGGCTTGATTTCCCCAATTTACCGGAGCCTCCCAACGGTATTACAAACCTAGGAGACCTTACCAGTCCTCTTTTGCCTGCTAAAGAAACTTTTCCCAGACAGGGAGACACACCCACTACTCGCACGATTAACGGTCAAAGCGTACAGGTGTACGAGTATATCGTTAATAATATCAACTTGAGTGGTAACGATAAGATCACCATTACTCCGGGGCAACGGGTAGTTTTTTATGTTAAAGGTAATATTGATGGTGAGATCGAACACAATTGTGGTAAAGTGACTGGCTGTAAACCGGGCAATCTACAAATTTATGCCGATAATGGATTAGGTGCCGCCGCGCCGCAAATTTGTCTGAGAGTGGGTCAAAAGCAAAGACTAGAAGCGTTTATCTTTGCTCCTGCCTATTCCCTCGGTAAAACCGGTAACGGTGATTTCGTCGGTGCCGCCTGGGGTAAAAATTGGGGCAAAATTTCAACCTGTGCCCCAAATAGCGGCGAAGTTGCTGTGATACAAGGAGTAGAATGGACTGACTTAATCGAAAACCTGAAACCCAATCCCTTAAACACTTTGCCCCAACTTGGTAAGATTGCCAATTGGTTTGAGGAACCCATACCCTCTCCCTCTCCCTCTCCTTCACCCTCTCCCAGTCCCTAAAAAAGTTTAGCTTATCGGGTTGATGAGGGGGGTTGAGGATTTCGGTTCAGGACAGGTTTTATTGGTGAAATCACAGCGATAAATTGCCGGTTTTTGCCAACTGAGGGGAATTTCCAGCAAATCCCTGGAACCGGTCATCGCTTGTCCCAGAAAGAGAGCCAGAGCGATACAATTGAGGATTGTATGGGCAATGCGCCAACGATGGGAACGGTCTTTATAGATATCTTCGACAATGGCCAGAGAAAAAATCATCAGTAATGATGCGGCCATACCGATATAGTAGTGGGACCAGTACCATTGGGGCGAGAGTCGCCAGACCCCATCCTGAGAACCGATAATAATTAAACCCATGCCAGTCAAGGTGGCAAAAATTCCGCGCCAGAGGCCTTGTCTAGCGCGGTAGAGACAGACCAAAGAGGCAATGGTGACAAAAAACATCAAAATCACAAAAACAACCTGAAAGGAGTCTAATTTTCCCTCTTTTTGTTTATCGACAAAACCATTAAAACCGTAAACGACCGAGTAAGCTAGTGCTAACAGGTTAACCCCTACCACTGTACCCGTTAACCAGCGGCCTAAGCGTAGATGTTCTGGCCCGACCACTGGGGGAATTTTACTTTTATTTCCCGCGTTGGTTTCTAGGCGACGTTGACGGTTTTGCCAAGCAAAGTTAACTACGAGGCCGATAATGGGGAAAACGACCACTATCGCTAGGACAGGATGAATGAGAGCCAGAAAATCGACGAATTGCATATAAATATCCCGAAAATAGTCAGTAGTTGACAAGCTATAGCCTTGTTTTTTTTAGCTTATCGCAGATATCAGGAGGCAAAAGGCAAAAGGCAGGAGATAGGGTGATAGGGTGTTTTGGGGTGATAGGGTGATGAGACAGCTTCCCCACTTCCCCACTTCCCCACTTCCCCACTTCCCCACTTCCCCACTTCCCCACACCCCACACCCCACACCCCACACCCCACACCCCACACCCCACTTCCCATTTCGGCCTAGGAACCTCTTTGATTATCGGCTAATCTAAAAGCAGCAATCCCTAGATTCAATCCTGACTATGAAACTACAAGAACTTTTAACAACTATCCCTCTGGTTTCCCCGATTTCTTCTCCTATCGCTTCTATTACCGAGATTACAGGAATTTCCACCAATTCCCATGCTTGTCAACCGGGAGATTTATTTATCGGTTTACCCGGTACTCGCGTCGATGGCGGCGAATTTTGGCGTTCTGCTTTGGAAACTGGGGCCGTAGCGGCGCTTATCTCCCCGGCAGCCGCAGCTAAATTTCCCCCCCCGGAGGATGCTTGCGTAATCGTTGTGGCAGATTTAGTTACTGCCACTGCTGCGATCGCTGCTAAATTTTATCATTATCCGGCCCTTACCCTAAAATTAATCGGTGTGACGGGAACCAACGGCAAAACCACCACCACCCATTTAATTGAATATTTTCTCAGCCAAGCAAAGATTCCCACCGCTTTATTCGGGACTCTTTACACCCGTTGGCAAGGATTCCAAGAAACCGCCAATCATACCACTCCTTTCGCTAACGAGTTACAAGCTAGTTTGGCCAAAGCGGTGAGCGCCGGCAATGAAATCGCCGTCATGGAAGTTAGTTCCCATGCACTGGCCCAGGGACGGGTACAGGGTTGTACTTTTCCCGTGACGGTGTTTACTAATCTCACCCGGGACCATCTCGATTATCACCTCGATATGGAGGATTATTTTGCCGCTAAAGCTAAATTATTTAGTCCCGATTATCTGCAAGGTAAGGCGATTATTAACCTTGATGATGAATATGGTCAACGTTTAGCGGCCTCCCTGTCTCCCCAACAGGTTTTAACCTATAGTGTGTCCGATCCTAGTGCCGATTTTTATACTAAGGATTTACACTATCAACCCACGGGAGTGGAAGGGGTGATGGTGACTCCCCAAGGGGAAATAGCCTTTGCTTCCCCTCTGGTGGGTCAATATAATCTGGCTAACCTCTTGGCGGCGGTGGCGGCAGTGTTAGAATGTGGTGTAGATTTAGAGACAGTAATCGCCCAAATTCCCCAGTTTTCAGGAGTACCGGGGCGGATGGAACGGGTTAGCATCGCTCCCGACCAAGATATCAGCGTCATTGTCGATTATGCCCATACTCCCGACAGTTTAGAGAATGTTTTAAAAGCAACACGTCCCTTTATTTCTGGTCGGATGATTTGTGTTTTTGGTTGTGGCGGCGATCGAGATCGGACAAAACGGCCGTTAATGGGGAAAATAGCGGCCGAATTAGCAGATTTAGCCCTAGTTACCTCCGATAATCCCCGCACAGAGTCTCCCGAACGAATCCTTGAGGATATTATCGCTGGCATTCCCCCAGAAATTACCGTGCAGGTAATTAGCGATCGCGCTTTGGCCATTGACACGGCGATTCAAGCAGCACAACCGGGAGACGGAGTAATTATTGCGGGTAAAGGTCACGAAGATTATCAAATTTTGGGGACGGAAAAAATCCATTTCGATGACCGCGAACAGGCCCGGGCCGCTTTGATGAAAGTAAAAAAGTGATTAGGGGATAGGGATGAGGGGATGATAAACATGGTTACATTAGGGATAAGGGTTTTCGGCGATTGTAAGTATCTAAGCACAATTAATTACACATCTAAGCCACTACTTCGTCAGACTTCTGATGCGAGGAAACAGTGAACTGAAAACTCAAATCCGATCCCTAATAGCTGTACCCCGTCTCCCGTCTCCTGTCTCCTGTCTCGACTAGGAAATTAATTTTGCACGACTACTTAGTAGATATGTATGAGGGTAAGTTCAGGTATTTAAACTGCGTATTAGATACTTTAGTACAAATGCTCAAACTTTCTCTCCCTGCTCTCTTCTCCCTTCTCTCCCGCAATTTTAACGAGTAATTTAGATAGCCAATGTTAAAGTCTGTGATAGACTGGGGTAGTTTAGGTGAAAATTCCAGTTAGCAAGCAACCTCTGTCTTGATAAGTTGCCCCTACGTTAACTAAGCAATGACAGTAAAAGGCGTTGTTTTAGTCGATAACCAAGACTACGGGAGCGCTTTGATTGTCTATAGCGGTAAGCGCTTGAGTGAGATACAGACCAAGCTTTGCCTAGCATGGTTTATAGCTCGTGATACTGTACCTCATACGACTGCACACCGCTATAAAGCTTCTTTATGGTTTTAGACTCTGGTAAGTCCCCTCTCTTGAGGAGAATCTCGAAAGAGTGCATTGTTAAACTGTGTTAGCAAAAAAGTATTGGTCAACTGGTGACTCTATATGACCTACTGCCTTAATCCCGACTGTCCTCAACCGAAAAACGCCCCAAAAGCGTTAATCTGCGAGAGTTGCGGTTCAAAACTTCTTCTGCACGACCGCTATCAGATCCTAGGCATTTTAGGGAAAGGAGGGTTTGGGGCAACCTTTGTCTCATCGGATTTGTCCCTACCAGGTAACCCCCTATGTGTGGTTAAACAACTGCGACCTTCCACTGACGATCCTAATGTTTTTCAGATGGCCAGGGAACTTTTTGAGCGAGAAGCGGAAACCCTGGGAAAACTGGGCGTTCATCCGCAGGTTCCCCGATTATTGGACTATTTTGAAGATAATCAACAGTTTTATCTAGTTCAAGAATACGTTAAAGGTAATAATCTGCACCAAGAGGTAAAAAAACGCGGACCGTTTAGCGAAGCGGGAGTCAAACAGTTTTTAAGTGAACTGTTGCCGATTTTGAAATATATCCACAAACAAAAGGTAATTCATCGGGATATCAAACCCGCTAACCTAATTCTTCGGCAAACGGATCGAAAATTGGTTCTGATTGACTTTGGGGCTGTCAAAAATCAAGTTAACACTATTATCGTCAATGTCAATTCTCAAACTGCCTTCACTAATTTTGCCGTGGGTACCCAAGGTTTTGCCCCTCCCGAACAGATGGCCATGCGTCCGGTCTATGCTAGTGATATCTATGCCGTGGGAGTTACCTGTATCTATCTACTCACGGGCAGATCTCCTAAAGCTATCGAAGTTGATGTCAATACAGGTGAATTACTCTGGGAAAAATTAGTCAAGGTGAGTCCCCAGTTTGCTAAAGTCCTGAAAACAATGCTGGAAGTCTCCGTCCGTCATCGCTACAAATCCGCCCAAGAGGTAATGGATGCTTTAGACATGACCGCTTATGCCGATAGTCTAGCCCAAAGTTTAATCGCGGCTCCAATGATTACTTCCCCGAAACCACCACAAGATTCAGTCCCAATAGCCACTTCCTCCGTTTCTGGCCCTCTCAACTCTAAATTTCGCCCCAAAAATAAAAAACTAGAGGCCTCTCCAGATAATCTGCCGGGGGGACAGATGACCTTTTTAACAACCAATACAAAAATATCATACAGAAACAAAGACCAGAGCAGCGTAGATATAACCTTATCCAAGAGAAAACGCCGCTTAGATGAAAACGCGATTCTCGATGCTTACAATAACGGCCGGCGCAATTTTGCCCAGGAGGAATTATCGCATCTCAATCTGTCTAAAGCAAAACTTTTGGGGGTAAATTTCTTTCAATGCAAATTAACAGGCACTAATTTACAAGGGGCGGATCTGTCCAATGCGGATCTGGGCCGGACTAATCTCAGTCAAGCTATTCTCAAAAATACCAATTTAAATAATGCCTATCTCGGTTATGCAGACCTGGAAGAGTCCGATTTACGCGGGGCGAATCTCACCGGAGCCAATCTTCGCTATGCTCATCTCAAAAACGCTAATCTTTGCGGGGCTAATCTCTCTGATGCCCAAGTAACTCGAGAACAAATCGCCCTAGCAAAAACCAATTGGTTAACAGTTATGCCCAATGGTAAACGCGGTTCTTGGTAATCTTTCCTTATGAATTATGAATTATGAATTATGAATTATGAATTATGAATTATGAATTATGAATTATGAATTATGAATTGGGGAGCAGGGAGCTTTTTTCAGTGTTGCCAAAGGCACGGCGTAGCCGTCCAGTAAACAGTGGCCAGTAAACAATAATCAGTAATCAGTGAAAAGACAGTAGGAAAATTCGATTTAATACTGTCACTTAAAACTCAAATCTGATAACTGATAACTGATAACTGATAACTGATAACTGATAACTGATAACTGATAACTGATAACTGATAACTGATAACTGATTTAACCGCGACTTTCCTTAAAGGTTTTGTAAGCGGTTTCGGAGTCGAAAATATGGCAATAATCAACAATTCGCTTCATTAATGCCCAAGAAAACTTAGTTTCTTTCAGGTGACTCCCCCAATTTTCTTTGAGACTAGCGTGAACTTTGCGGAGGTTATAGGAAGGAATCGCCGTCGAGATATGATGGGGGATATGGACATTAATATCGTGACAGAGAATTTCTACCCAACGGGGATAGCTACAGTGAACCGTTCCCTCTAGTTGTGCTAAAGCTTGATTCCAGTCTTCGGGATAGGAAAATTGAATATCGGGGTCTGTGTGATGAACAAGGGTAAAGGTACTCATCCAAAAATGATAGACAAACCAAGGCACCACCCAAAATTTAACGAACCCCCAGACACCAGTGTAGAAAATTAGGGTTGGGAACAAAATAGCGGCAAAAACTAGGACGACAATCATCGAAAAGCGGGCTTTGTCCCGTTCGTTCTCTTTGAATTGTTCGATGTTGAAGTGTAGAATAGCCCAGTGGGCGATCGAACCGAGCCACCAGAAACGACCGCGAATGCCGCGATAAAAGAGACGCACTAGGGGATTGGCCGAGTTAAAAGCTTCTAATTCCCAAGGATCCCAAGCATTATCTATCGTTACCATGTTAGTTTTAGCATGGTGGCGATCATGGAGGAAACGCCAGCAGTGGAAGGGATAGATAAGCGGTAAGAGGAAAATATGACCGACAAGATCATTAACCCAGGGTCGATTGGAAAAAGACCGATGACCGCAATCATGGGCGATCACAAAGAATCCCGTTAAAGCTGTACCAGTGAAAATCCAAGCTAAAGGCAGTAAATACCAGGGAGAATAAACTAGCATTGCATAACCGGCAATGACCGCCAAAATATTCGTAATCACACCAAACCAAGCTTTAACTGGGTCTTTCTGGAAATATTCTTTGGGAATGCTTTTAATAATATCTTTCAGTTTAAAGTCTGGCTCGATCGAGGTGATCAACTCCCCATGCAATTTATCCGTCGTTGCCGTCATGAAATCTCCAATTACACTTAGGTGAACCCTTGACAATAAATCAGCTAGGAGGTTTAGCCAAATTCTGCTCTATACCACAAGCCAATTTTTTTGTCAATATATTTTTAACTTTAATTAATAAACTTCCGCGAAGCTTAATAATCCTTTACTTTATATAACATAAGAGGGGATTTTCTGTTTTGGCAAAATTTGCCCCTTGCCTCTTGCCTCTTGGCTCTTGCCTTCAGAAGCTGATAACTGAAAAAAAACCTAAATATTGACTATTTCTAGGCATTTTTTAACGATTAGCGGTGCTTTCTAGGGATTTAATCTCCTCCTGTACCTTACGGTGTTCGCGATTTAACTGTTTTTTAACTGATTCGGGGAGTTGTTCCTGTTTTTTCAGGGCATTATTAAAGTAATCTAGTGCCAGTTTCAAAGAGCCAGTATTTTTATCCGTATTGCCTTGAATTCTCAGGATTTGACCCTTCAGATACATTAATTCCGGATTATCGGGGGTCGCTTTCAGAGCGTTATCGATAAACCGCAAAGCCTGATCATACTGCTTTAAATCCCGGTAAGCTAGAGCTATACCTCGATCGACCAAGTAATCAGGACTTCCATAGGTTTCTAACCTTTCAATTGCCTCTTGGGGACTAGAAAAGGGTAGATTAACCGCTAAAATCAAATCCATATAACCCTTTAACAGGTTCAATTCCGGATCCGTAGGATTAGCCTTTTCTGCGGTTTCCAAATACTGAAACACCTGTTGTAATCTGGGGATGGCCGATACTGCTCCTTCGGTTTGAAAAACGTAGGTTCCCTCCAAAAAACTCCCCACCGCGAGATACAAATTTCCCCTTAAAGGGTCACTGTCCTGCATTTGTTTGGCCGCTGCCTTAGTTTTCTCGGAGTAGGTTTTTAGGGTGTTCCAATCCTGGTCAGTAAAAGCAAGAGAGGCACGCATAGCATGGGCCAAAGGTTCTTGAGGTTCCTTTTCCGTGGCCTCAACAATTAATTTTTTTGCCTCTAGATAATTACCTTGTTTAAAAATAGCGTTAAAAGCGGCCTCGGTCTTATCCCCAATCGGTCGGGGATTGGTTTTCCGGAAAGGATCTCCAGCTAACCCAGGACCAATCCAGTTAACCATTACCATAACAGCCAGGGAAGCACCGATCGCCATTTTTTGGGTTAAACCTAACCTAAGCACCATGGTCAAAAGTCTCCTTGAGCGAATCAAAAAATCTGTCACAATAGAAACGGGTTTCTAGACTTAATTTCCAGTTATTTTCCAGTCAATGCTTTATCTCAAAGATGTGGTTTATCATCCTCCCGCTGCCCTCAATCCCATTTTACAGGGGATTAATCTCGAATTAGCACCCCAAGAATTAGGTCTGATTGTTGGCCCCAGTGGTTCCGGAAAAACGACTCTTTTGGAAATTTTAGCAGGCTTTGCCGATAAAACAGGAGGGACGATTCACTGGCGCGACCAAGAATTAACGGTGCTGCACCTGCAACAATTAGGAGGAATCGTTTTTCAGTTTCCCGAACGTCATTTTTGCGGTAAAACTATCCTTGAGGAGTTGCGTCTCGGTCATCCGGAGATTAAAAGCGATCGCCTAACAGAGGCCCTAAAGGAGGTAGGATTAGAAAATATTCCTCTGGATACTTCTCCCCACAATCTTAGTGGGGGTCAACAGCGTCGTTTATCTCTCGCTGTCCAGTTAATCCGGCAGCCTAATCTGTTACTTCTCGATGAACCTACGGCCGGTTTAGATTGGTCTATGCGTCGTCAATTGGCCAAACTTCTCGCTAGTCTCAAACAACACTGGACTTTATTAGTAGTTAGTCACGATGCCGGGGAATTACTCCCCATTGCTGACCGTCACTGGAAAATTGAACAAGGACATTTGAGGGAAGTAAAAAGTGAAAAAACAGATAGTTGAGATTTTAGGGTTTTGGGGTGTTGGGGTTTTAGGGTGTTGGGGTTTTTAGTTGAAATTACCCACTTCCCCATTCCCCCATTTCCCCACTTCCCCACTTCCCTATCTCCCCCACTTCATAATTCATAATTCATAATTCATAATTCCCACACCCCACCAACAAACTTTTTTAGCAAACCCGAATTAATGATCCTTCCTGAATTATTTGACCTTTGGCAAGAAACCCTAGAATGGCAACCCGATGGGGCCCAACAAGCGCGATTTCAACAACTTTATGAGTTGATTTTAGAGGGTAATCAACGTTTTAATCTCACCCGAATTACCCAACCGGAGGAGTTTTGGGAAAAACATCTTTGGGATTCTTTATCGGGTTTAGCTTGGTTGCAAAAATCCCAGCCAGATCTATTGACAAAATCCCTATCAGTCATTGATTTGGGGACCGGGGCCGGATTTCCGGGGGTGCCAATTGCGATCGCATATCCCCATTGGTCGGTGACTCTCTTGGATTCCACCCAAAAAAAGATTAATTTTCTTGAAGAAGTTATTGACAAATTAGAGTTAAATAACACGAAAACTCGTTTAGGTCGGGCGGAAATCGTCGGGAAAAACCTTAAACATAACTGTGCTTACGATATCGTCTGTTTGCGAGCGGTAGGTAATGTGGATATCTGTGTTAACTATGCTTTGCCTTTCCTGAAAAAGACCGGAATCGCTATCCTCTATCGTGGTCAGTGGTCCGCGCAGGATAGTTTAAGTTTAGAGGAGAATCTAGGGAAAGCTCGCGGTAAAATCCTCGAAATTGCCAGTTTTACCACTCCCTTAAGCCAAAGCATCCGTCATTGTCTATATATCGGCAAGGGATAACGTTAAGCGGTGAGAGGATGGAAAAAGAAAGCCAAGGCCAGGATAGCATAGGTAGCTAAGAGTAACATTCCCTCTAACCAATTTGATCGCCCATCACTACTAATCGAATTAGCCAACCACACCGCTACAGCCACTGCTACCAACTCAAAGGGATTAAAATTTAAATCCATGGGCTGACCGATAATATAACCCATGATAACCAAAACCGGAGCCACAAACAGGGCGATCTGCATACTGGAACCGACGGCCACAGATACCGATAGATCCATTTTATTCTTAAGAGCGACGGTGACAGCCGTAGCGTGTTCGGCCGCATTACCGATAATAGGCAAAAGAATCACCCCGGTAAACAGCGCCGTTAAACCTAGCTGTTCCGTAGCCTCCTCTAGGGATGCCACCAATAACTCCGATTCTACGGCCACGGCGATGGTAACGATCAATAAAATCAAAGACCAAAACCAGATTTTCGGCTTTGCGGTGCTTTCTCTGGCGCTTTCCTCCTCGATACCGGCAATCCCGACATCGTAGAGATAGGTGTGGGTTTTCATGGAAAATAAGAGACTTAAACCATAGACGAAAATTAACACCGCTGCCACGGCCACGGATAGACGTTGCAGGACTGCTTCCCCGACTCCCGTGGAGGTAAATTGCACGGCAGTGGGTAAAAGGAGCGCCACCACCGCCAAATTCATGGCCGAGGCATTTAAACGAGCGGTTATCGGTTGAAATTCCTGTTCTTTGAAGCGTAAACCGCCTAAAAACATCGATAATCCCATAACTAAGAGTAAATTACCGATAATTGAGCCAGTAATCGTCGCTTTTACCACATCGATAAAACCTTCCCGCAAAGCGACATAGGCAAGAATTAATTCTGTGGCATTGCCAAAGGTGGCATTCATCAAACCGCCAATATTTGGCCCAACCACCACCGCAATCGCTTCCGTGGCTTCCCCCATGTAGGCCGCTAGGGGGATAATGGCTAGACAAGCGGTGATAAAAACTACCGTTCCGCCCCAGTGTAACAGGGAACCGGCGATCGATAGCGGCACAAAAATCAATAGGATGGCGAAAATGATATTTTTGCTGAACATAAAGTGGGTATTTTGTCAAGATAATTTTATTTCGATCGGAGATGGGGACTAGAATCGGATTCTAGCCAAAATTCCCCAGTAGAACCGGTTATTATCCATAATATTGCCCTAAAACCGTCTCTGAGGGACTTTTCTAGGGGTTCGGGGGGTGATTGGGAGGGAACAGTCACCGGTTTAATCATAATTCCGCGACTACCAAAAACAATTTCTCCCACTAATCGCGCCCTTCTCATGTGATTATCGGAAGTGACTAGATAGACACTATCAACACCTTGGGCTTTCAGTTGATCGGCTAGGCTAGTAAAGTTAGTGACAGTATCTCGCGCATTGTAATCGAGATGGAGACGTTCTGGAGAAATTCCCGCTTTTTTAAAAATCTTTCTCACATATCGTCGCGGACTACCGGAAGACACCCAAATCGGTAGATCGGGATATTCCTTAGCCAATTTTGCCGCAAAACGTTCTCGATCGGCATGACCTCCCAAAACAAAAATCGCTTCCGGTTTTAGCCACTGCTGACGCAAATCGTAGTATAACCAGCCTAAACTCGCCAAAATTAGCGGAATAGCCAGCAATTTTAACCTAGATTTGCCTAACTTCCCTTTCAGAGAAACTCGCTTTTTTCTGCGAGAATTAGCCTTGAGAACCATATATCAGTGATCGGTGAGCGGTTGTCAGCCTTCAGCTTTGTGGATTAAAGTGATCGAGGGTGAGGATCATCGAACTCACATTGACGTGGGAGATAGGGATTTTATTCCCTAACTGACCGATAATTTTCCCGGAACTCGGGTTGATTGATGCGGTCGCTTACATCCCCCACCAACGGGCCACCGCTTCGGGAAGGGGGAGCAAAATACTTAATAATAAAGCCAGGGAAAATAGGCCTAATAAATCTCGTTTATTATCCAATTCCGTCACGTCATTTAAAGCAGGTTGATCGCTGACTGGCATTAATAATAGAATAATCGCCCAGAGTAAAAAATCTGGCTGTACTAGGGCTAAAATAAACAGGAATAATCGAGTTAATTGACCGATAATTACGGCGGTTTTCTGCCCATACATGGCGTGAACAATATGACCACCATCCAATTGACCCACGGGCATTAAATTTAGGGCTGTAACGATAATTCCCACATAACCTGCCACCGCTAAAGGATGTAAATGGATGGCTTTTCCCGCGATTAAATTACTGCCGAGAGCTAGTTTAGCTACGATAGACAAGAAAAAAGAAAACTGCGGATTTAAGGCCTGAAAATTTAATAAACTGCTTTGATTGGTTAGGGGAACTATTTCCGAGAGGGACAATCCCCAAAATAGTAGAGGAATAGCGATAATTATACCCCCCAAAGGACCGGCCACCGCCACATCAAATAAAGCTTTGCGCGTGGGTACAGGCGATCGCATTTGAATAAAGGCCCCGAAGGTGCCGAGGAAGAAAGGAATGGGAATAAAATAGGGCAAAGTAGTTTTAATTTTATATTTAACGGCGGTAAAATAATGACTGAATTCGTGCAGTCCTAAAATAGCAATTAAGCCCAAACTGTAGGGTAAACCTTGCAGTAATAAACTAGAATTATTTTCTAATTGTTGGGCGGTAATGCCACTTAATCCCGCACCGATGACCGTGGTAGTTAAGAGAGTTAATAACAATAAACCGAGGAAAATAAGGGGGCGAGTAACTTTTTCAGTTTCTATAGTTTCTGTTTTTTGCTGCCAGGGATTAGCCACAAGAGCGAAAAAAGGTTGTCCCTGAAAACTTTCTTGGAAAAGCAATAAAAAGCGATCCCCAAAAACCTTTTCCACATTGTTTTTAATCACTTGATAAGCTTCTTCGGGAACCGCTCTCAATTTCCCCCGACAGAGAATTGCTTGGGGACGATAATCGATATTTTGCAGATAATAAATACCCCAAGGAAAACAATCTCTTAGGGATTTTTCCTCTTCGGCAGTGATCGGTTTTAAATTATTTTTAGGTGCAGGATTATCAATATTTTCTAGGACTAAATTCGCTGTTTCCAGTGGTGATGGGGGGCTTTCTTGGGGAGTAACTCGACCCTTTTGTACTAGCCACCAATACAAAAAAGGGCAGATCACAAAAGGACCGATGAGCAGAAATGCCGGCATGGGGGTATCCTCTCCATAGATTAACGTCCAGCCAGTCCAAATAAGAGCCGGAGTCATCAGGACTAACCAAATTAACCATATTGGTGTTGTCGTGATTTTGGCCACGCTACGCTTGACGATAAAATAAGTGAAACCGCCAAGAATCCCTAATAACAACCATATTTCCATATCGGCTCTTTTCTCTTGAATAAAAAGCGGCTAATTTCAGCCCGCCCGGTCATCGATCGTGCTAGATTGTAAACCGCATTGATTGTGATTTGGATAGGCAAACCATGCGATCGGAAACCGAATCGTCTCCTTTAGAGGTTAGCAAAACCACAAAACCCCCTCGATTAATTCTAGAAGGTTTATACGCTTTCTCGCCTAATCGGGAAACCCTAGGGGGAACCTCTTATCTTATTGTAGAAAATACCGGCAATATTCTGGTGGATTGTCCTAGCTGTGAGGAGAGCGAGCGGGATTTTCTCCGAGAAAAGGGTGTCCGTTACCTATTTTTTACCCATCGCGGGGGTCAGGGTAAACAGAGCGATTCTCTGCAAAGTTTACTTAATTGTGAGATTATTCTACAGGAACAGGAAGCCTATCTGCTTCCTCACCGTCAAATTACCGTTTTTCAGCAGCAAATCCAGTTATCTCCCACTTGTAGCGGTTTTTGGACTCCTGGCCATTCTCCCGGTTCCTCCTGTCTCTACTGGCACCATCACGGGGGGGTTTTATTTACCGGTCGTCATCTTCTCCCCGACACTAAGGGTCAACCGCAACCCCTACAGACCGCGAAAACTTTCCACTGGCCGCGGCAATTGCGATCACAACAGGCTATTTTAGACCGTTTTAGCCCGGAAACCCTCTCCTATCTTTGTCCGGGGGCTAATACCGGCTTTTTGCGTGGTCGGGGAATTATCGATCGCGCCTACGAAAAAATCAGTGCCAATCTTCTTAACTAAAGACTTTTTAGAAGCTGCATCGTTCAATTCTCAAACATCATGAATTTAACCGTTAAAGATTTGGGTGAACAGGGATTGCTACCGATTCTGCAAAAATATTGTCCTGCGGAGATTATCGGTGATGATGGGGCGATTTTATCCCTGAAAGAGGGTTACTCTCTGGTTGTCACCACTGATGTTTTAGTTAATAACGTCCACTTTAGCGATCTTACCACCTCTCCGGAAGATGTGGGCTGGCGAGCGGCGGCGGCTAATTTATCCGATTTAGCGGCTATGGGGGCAGAACCCCTGGGAATTACGGTAGGATTGGCTTTAACTCCCGATCTAGCCATCGATTGGCTAGAAGGACTCTATCGGGGTCTTAGCTCTTGTCTGCAAGTATATCAGACGGCGATCGTTGGTGGCGATGTCTGTCGGGCCACGGAGATTAACATCAGCATCACCGCCCTAGGACAAGTGGCAAAAAATGAAGAAATTAGACGTTTTAACGCAAAAGTTGGCGATAGTATCGTTATTACTGGTTATCACGGTTTATCGCGGGCTGGATTAGAGTTACTCTTTCACCCTGAAACCGGGAGGAATTTAAATTCCGGCCAAAAAAAGCGATTAATCCAAGCTCATCAACGGCCGCGACCGAGACTCGATTGCATACCACATTTACAAAAAATTGTCAAGCAATTTCCCATCGCTGGCATGGATAGCAGTGACGGGTTAGCAGATGCCATCATGCAAATTTGTCGCTGTAGTGGGGTTGGTGCTGAAATCGAGAGGATTCCCCTGCATCCAACCCTGAAAGAATATGTAGGAGCCGAAAAAGCTCTAGAATGGGCTTTATACGGCGGTGAAGACTTTGAGTTAGTTTTGTGTTTGCCCCCGGACAGTGCCAGAGAATTGCTCGAGAAAGTGGGGGAAGAGGGGGCGATAATCGGTCAAATTGTCCCCGGGAGAGAGATAAAATTAGCCGACGGTAGAAACCTAAGTTTAAGCTCCGGATTTCAACATTTTTAGCCTCTATAAATCGCCAAAACCTTTCTTTTTCTTGATTTTCTTCGGTTTTTTCGGGCTGCCACCTTGACCTCGGAACCCCGGTTGATTGCCACCCCCAAACATTCCGCCACCCATCCCGGGCATCCCAGGCATAGCGGGCATTTGTCCCCGTCCCATCTGTTGCATCATCGATCGCATTCTGGTGAAATTAGTAATTAGTTTGTTAACTTCTGTTTCCGGATGTCCCGAACCTTTGGCAATGCGACGACGACGATTAGGAGACTTAGCCAATAAATCGGGGTTAGCGCGTTCCTCCGTGGTCATGGAATTAATCATCGCTTCCGTGCGTTTTAACTCTTTTTCGCCCTTTTCGATGTCTGTACCGCTCAGTTTGCCTAGACCGGGGATTAACTTCAAGACTCCCCCCAGGGAACCCATATTTTTTAACAGCCGCATCTGTTTGAGGAAGTCATTAAAATCAAACTTAGCCTCTAAAATCTTGGCCTGCATTTTGGCCGCGTCTTCTAGGTCTAACTGTTCCTGGGCTTTTTCCACTAGGGTCAGGACATCACCCATATTGAGGATGCGACTGGCAAGGCGATCGGGATAAAATGGCTCTAAAGCTTCTACTTTTTCGCCAACCCCAACAAATTTAATCGGTTGTCCCGATATTTGCCGCACTGATAAGGCCGCACCGCCGCGAGTATCGCCATCAAGTTTAGTGAGAATTGCCCCCGTGATGCCGATTTGTTGGTGAAAAGTGTTGGTAAGACTGGCCGCTTCCTGACCGGTCATCGCATCCACCACTAATAAAGTGTCGTCGGGGTTGACAATTTTCTTGATTTGTGCTAGTTCGCCCATCATCTGGGTATCTATCTGCAAACGACCGGCGGTGTCGATGATAACGGTATCTACGCCCAATTCTTTGGCTTTTTCCACACCTTGACGGGCGATATCGACGGGATTGGCCTGAGAACCCATCTCGAAGACGGGAACATTTATCTGTTTACCGAGGGTGATTAATTGGTCAATGGCCGCGGGACGGTAAACATCGGTGGCCACCATCAGGCAGCTTTTGGACTGTTTGCGGAGATATAGGGCTAATTTGGCGGTGGCGGTGGTTTTTCCTGTCCCTTGCAACCCAGCCATTAAAATTACGGTGGGGGGTTTATCGGCCTGAGCTAGGGGAACGTTACTTTCCCCCATAATTTTAACCAATTCATCATAGACAATTTTGATAAATTGCTGACCGGGATTGACTCCGGAAATAACTTCAGCGCCGAGGGCTTGTTTCTCGACCTCAGCAATAAATCCCTTGACTACCTGTAGGTTAACATCTGCTTCTAATAAAGCCCGCCGGACTTCTTTGAGGGTTTCTTGTATATTGGCCGAGGAGATTTTATCTTGACCTCGTAATTTTTTCCATGCGTCTTCTAAGCGGTCGGCCAGTGCGTCGAACATAGTTTCGGAATTAAATTTTTAACTAGATCGATTTTATCTCAAATGTCGGGGGAAGACCCCCGTTCTTACCCTGTCATTGGTCGGGGATCGGCGGCAAAGTTCGATCGAATGTTAAACTGAGTCTGTCTTAGCTTCGGAAGTATTCGATCGCTGCAGGAATCGATTAAAGAGAAAACCGAGGAGCAGGGCCTGAAATTCAAGGTCGTCAGTGAACTTTTTATAAAAGCTGAAGTTGGTTTCCACCATGTCCTGCATTATGTCGGATGCCAGGTTATCAAAGGCAAGTTTAACATTTTCGGGAGTATTGATCTTAAGGCTCGCTTTCAGGGGTACGCTGTCATCCAGTTTGGTGTCAAGGTGTTCGATAACATCCTCACTGAAATCAGTACCAAATCGTCGATTAATTTCTTCAATGATTTTCGAGAGGGGTTCTAAGTAAGTAGGCGAAAAAACTTATAAAATAGCAGAGAACCCTTTGTGGAGGATGAATCAAACCTTGCCAGCCCCTCTAAAAATTGATTTAATTGAAGAAGAAGACAAAAACCTGCTAGAACTGCAAAAACTGGCAGGAATTCCTTATAGGGTCAAGGAGAGAGCCGAAATCATTCGACTTAGGCATTATGGATGGTCAGTGGAGAAGATAGCCGAATATAAGGGAAAATCCCCCCACATCGTTATTGCCGTCTCTAAATCTCCAAAGTTAGTCAGAATATACCAAGGTTCTTTTGTTTTAAAAACCCCATAGGTTTTTTACACTTACCAGCTAAGTTAAACTCTCCAAATCCCTGTTCTTTTGTAATAAGCTAAGACGCATTTAAACCGCTTATTTTTAGATTAGCCGAACCTCCCCCAATCCCTTTACTGTTGCCTTTTACCTCTTGCATGAGTGCCTCGTCTCAACAAGCAATTTAAATTATGAACAGCTTAGCACGGTCAATATTTTCCCCAATACTCGCTGCTGTTCTTCGAGATTACTACTTCGGGTTTGCGGCAAAAAGCTTTTCCTGGGGGCAGGGTGTGGGGTGTGGGGTGTGGGGTTTTACCAGTTTTGAGGTGGCCAATTACCTAATTTTCAGGGAAAAAGTCCAGGAATTTTCCCCCTGATCACTCCCATGCCTGGTACTTTTTGATTGACAAAAAGTCTAAAAGTCTTACCCAACAAGGTTTTTAGATGTATTCAGCCAACCCTACATAAGCTTTTCAGCTTGCTTGTCCCCCTGTCAGGAAATTATCTCAACGGTACTGTTGGGCAAACAGAAACCGACCCAAACGCCTTGGGAGAGTCTGGCCTCTGGGTTTTCGGTGGAGACATGGAGAATCTAAGCTGTCTCGTTGAACAAGGAATTTCCGATAGTGATAGGTCAAGAATCCCCCGTCACAGCGCAGCTTGACGGTGGGAGTATGTCAATTAAATAATTTGTACTATAGAGTTCTGGCATAATTAATTTTTGAGAGTTCAAAAATGAGTCAAAATCCCAATTCTTCCTCGCGACCACTGCAGCCGCTGCCAGTTCCCTCCATCCCGATACCTCCCTCGGAGTTAATCAAGGGAACCAAACCAGAGATAAATCAAGAAATGAGCCAAAAGGTGGCGACGCAGACCCCAAAAGTGCCAAATATGCTGCAAAATGGGCAAATATCGCCCCCACGTCCTCCCCAAAGTCGCGCCACCAATCAACCCACCTTAGAACATTTGGTTCGGATTGCCTTTGATCAGGGTTATTCGGACGTTCACCTAGGGGTTGGAGAACAACCCCGGATGCGGGATCGTGGCGAAATGATTATTCTCGACTATCCTGAAATTGACATCAACACTTTTTATAGTTGGTTACGCGAAATCCTCGGTGAAGAAGAAATCCTTCGCTTTAAAAAAGACCTAGAATTTGACGGTGCGACTCAGTACGAATTCGCTAGGGTGCGGATTAATATCTTTGAAAGTCTGCGCGGTCCGGGGATGGTTTTGCGTCTGATTCCCATGAAAATCCCCACTATGGAACAATTGCGCTTACCGAGGGTTTTCCGGGATGTGTGCGATGTGCAGAAGGGATTGATTTTAATCACCGGTCCGACGGGTTCAGGGAAATCCACCACCCTAGCAGCAATGATCGATTACATCAATAAAGAACACCCCAAACATATTATCACCATCGAAGACCCGATCGAATTTGTCCATCAAAGTCGTCGCAGTTTGATCAAACAACGGGAAGTGGGAATGCACACCCACGAGTTCGATAATGCCCTAAAAGCCTGTTTGCGGGAAGACCCAGATATTATTCTGGTGGGGGAGATGCGGGACAAAGCCACCGTTAATACTGCCCTGAAAGCTGCCCAAACTGGTCACTTAGTCCTAGGAACCCTGCACACCAACAGCGCCGTTAAAACCCTTGACCGGATTTTAACTCTTTATAGCGCCGAGGAACGGGAATCGCCGCGGCTGGCGATCGCAGAATCCTTGGTTTGTATTATCTCCCAGGGTTTATGTCGCACCACCGACAGTAAACGGGCTGCTTTTTACGATATTCTCCTCAATACAGAGGCCGTCAAAGATTACATTCGCAACGGCAAAAATGACGAAATTGTTGAATTAATGAAAGACGGCGAATACCACGGCATGATTACCACTAATCAATCCCTGTTTAACCTCTATCAAAAGGGACGGATTACCGAGGAGGTAGCCTTGACCATGTCCCCGGTCCCCAATGAACTGGCGATGATGCTGCGGGGTAGAATCTAGAAAAACCCTGAAGGAAATCCTTCAGGGGTCAAGAGTTTAGTAGTCTAGAAAAATAGAAGCTCCTATTTATTCTTCACGGGAACCCCTCAAGTGGCTACTTCTGCGATTGTGTTGCCCGATATTTTTAAAGGCATCGCCCTGTTTACCCCCGGGGGCGACCTGATTTACTGTATCGATCCTGATAAACAAACTCATTGGCATCTGAATCTCTGTGCTGCTCTCCAGTCCGCTTTAGGGTTGCCAGAACCCCCCCATTTTTTAGTTCCTAGTTTTACCGCTACCATCGACCGGTGGCGAGATCCCTACAGTCACCGTATTCATACTAGAGCCGAAGTCTATCCCCTTGTCCGTCGCTATCAGCCTTTATTAAATGCTATTTTCGCCACGGACGATCGAGCTTGGTTTACTGTACCTTGGCAGGAACAATCCTCTAATCCCACTATCTTAGAAACCTATCGTCAGCAGTTTCCCCAACTTTGGCAATCCCACGATCTGATTCTCCGTTATCAGGAGCGCCCCGCAACCACTTCGGGGATTAGTGCTGACTCCGACTACACTAACCCCAGTCCCAAGGGTTATGTTTTGCGGTTATTTGTCTCCGGTAATAATGCCAATACTAAACACACCCTAGAATCGATCCATCAGCTTCTAGAACGAGAATTACACCATCCCTACACCCTGAAAGTGATCGATATCTCTAAGCATCCAGAACAAGCGGAATCTAATCATGTCTCTGCTATTCCCACTTTAGTCCGGGTTTGGCCACAACCGGTAAAACGCATAGTCGGCGAATTTGAGGATTTACCGCGAGTATTACAGATTATCGCCACCGCTTAGGGTTTAAAGACTTCTGACTCGATACCTCGCCACCATTCGCCCAATTTCATTAAGTCTTGTTGAATATCATCCAATTCTTGGATATATTCCTGTTGGGAAAGACTAGCGCGACGTTCTTGCAGTTTTTTGAGACGCAATTGCACCAACAGCCAAGGCTTGGAAATACCGTTAGTTTCTTCAATATAGCGAGCGATATCTTGACTATCCATAGTTTTCTACTTTTATTATCCCATATTTTGTCAAATTAACCCAAGAATCCTTTTTTTAGTTGCAGAAGATTATGTTTGATTTTAGCCACTATTACCCCTACGCCGAATTAGTTTCTTTCCTGAAAAACCTAGCTTCATCCTATCCTAATTTAATTAGCCTCACTTCGATCGGTAAAAGCTACGAAAATCGAGATATCTGGTTAACTACCCTCACAAATCAAGCCACAGGCCCCTATTTAGAAAAACCTGCCTATTGGATCGATGCTAACACCCACGCGGGGGAAGTAACAGGCTCTGCCGTCGCTCTCTACACCATCTCTCATCTTTTGCGCGAATACGGTCATAATCCCCAAATTACCAGACTTCTTGACCATTACACTGTCTATATTTTGCCGCGATTAGCCGTGGATGGAGCAGAAAAATATCTCACTACTCCCTATCTGTTACGATCGAGTATTCGCCCCTATCCCCACACGGATGAGAAACCGGGGCTATATCCTGAAGATATTAACGGCGATGGTTTAATCTTACAAATGCGCCAAAAAGATACCTGTGGCGCTTGGAAAATTTCCGAACAAGATCCTCGCATTATGGTGCGTCGCGAACCAGAGGAATTTGAGGGAACTTTTTACACTTTGCTCACCGAAGGTTTAATCCGCGATTACGATGGCTATAATTTTACCACTGCCCCCACCCTAGAAGGTTTAGATTTTAACCGCAATTATCCTGTTTATTGGGTTCCTGAAGGGGAACAACAGGGGGCCGGAGATTTTCCTTTTTCGGAGCCAGAAACCCGTGCAGAAGCCGAATTTTGGGCGAATAACACCAATATTAATGGCTTCGTTACCTATCATACCTATTCAGCAGTCATGTTGCGTCCCTATAGCACCCATCCCGATGAATATTTCCCCGTGGAAGACTTAGAAATGTATAAATATATTGCCGATAAGGGAAAGGCAATGACTGGCTATGAATGCGTTTCTGTCTATCACGATTTTCGTTATCATCCTAAAGAAGTGACTAACGGTGCCATGGATGATTACGGTTATGATCATTTTGGTTGGTATGGTTTTACGGTGGAGTTATGGGATGCACCCACCCAAGCGGGAGTGAAAAAAGATGATTATATTCAATGGTTTCGCTGGCATCCTTTGGAAGATGAATTGAAGTTACAGCGTTGGAATGATGAGAATTTAGCGGGAAAGGGTTTTATTAATTGGCAAAGTTTTGATCATCCCCAATTGGGAGAGGTGGAAATTGGCGGTTGGGACTTTAAAAATGTCTGGCAAAATGCCCCAGAAAAGTATTTACCAGATTTATGTGAAAAACAATGTGAGTTTACTATTGCCCATGCTTTAATGTCACCTCTTTTAGCTATCTCTCGTCTCGATCTTAAGTCGGAGGGAAATGGTATTTATCATCTGGTTTTACAGTTAGAAAATCAGGGATTTTTACCCACTTATACCAGTAAAAAAGCACTGGAAAGAAAGATAGTTCGTCCCATTCAAGTCAAGTTAAATTTAGCCGATGAGGTGAGTTTAATAGTGGGAAAATTAGAGCAGGAAATCGGTCACTTAGAAGGGCGATCAAATAAAGTATATAGTAGTCTTGCTCACGGTTTAGATTATCGCTGTACGGTGGAATGGGTAATTAAGGGAGTTTCTGGTCAAGAAATCGAGATTATCGCTATAGCTGAAAGAGCCGGAACAGTCAGACAAAAAGTGATTTTATAGAGCTATTTTGTTTGATCAAATTGTTAAATAAGTCTCGTGGGATTCCGTGGGTAAAACTCGCAATTTTTGGCTGCGAAAATCTGGTTCTAATCCCAAAGCTTCTAAGGGAATTACTCCTAATAAGTTGTTTTGACCTCTGGGTAATTCCAAACATTCAAAAGTCCCTTCCCGTCCCGCGATAATCAAGGTGGCATCGCGAAAAATTCTCGCTTTTCCTATGCCTTTAGCCGTAGCCACATCTACTTCTTTTAAAAGCTGTAAACCCAAGCGGGAGATTACTTCTGGCACCAGATAAAGAGTAGTTGCTCCCGTATCTACCAAGACATTTTCTAGGGTAAGAGAGCGAATTTGATCCGGAGAAATCACAGCCGCTGCTGCTAAAATTTGATCGGCGCGATTGATAACTGTAATGGTGGTGTAGATTTTGCCCAGCTCTTCTGCAATAATTGCTGGCTAAACCATAATACTACCCTCAATTCTACCCCTAATTATACCAGAATAATTGCCAACAAAATTGTCCAGTAAGTACCTAGGCAAAATTAATTACACATATCTAACCCCGCTCTTGCCTCTTGCCTCTTGCCTCTTGCCTATCTTCACTAGGAAATTAATTTTGCACGACTACTTAACTTTAATTATTAATCCGGCCATCGGGCATAATTGCACCGAGGAAGTTAACTCCCATGAGATTAGCACTCATTAACTCAGCACGAGTTAGATTCGCATTACTTAAATCAGCACCGGTGAGATTTGCTCTAGCAAAAAAAGCATCGATTAAATCCGCTTCCCTAAGATTAACTCCTGAAAGATTAGCCCTTCTTAAGTCAGCATGATTCATTCTTGCCGATTGAAAATTAGCTTGACTAAGATTAGCTCGATCTAATTTTATTTCAGTCATAATTGCACTATGGAAATTTGCGCCCATTGCTTCCGTATCGCTCATTTTTGACCGTACTAAATTGGCTCCCGCTAGATTTGCTCCCACTAAACACACCCCGACTAAATTGGCATCAGTGAGTAAAGCACCTTGGAGATTAGCATTAGTTAAGTCTGCATTTCTTATGTCAACATTGCACAAATTAGCCTCCTTTAAATTAGCTCCTACTAGATTAGCTCGTACCAGATTAACCCCTTTCATATTAGCCCCTTGCAGGTCGGCGCGATAGAGATTAGCCGCTTGTAAATTAGTGTGAGAATTTTTATTTTCCTGACGCATATTTGTTCCCCGCAAACAAGCACCAGTGAGGTTAGCACTACTTAAATCAGCCCCGCGTAAATCCGCCCCGATTAAGTTAGCATCAAGTAGAATAGCTAGGGTTATATCGGTATCACGAAGATTAGCCCCTTGTAGGAGCGCTCCGTGTAAATTGGCACTGCGTAAATCTGCCCCATTTAAGTCAGCTTGGTTGAGACTAGCACCGCTTAAATTAGCCGCCACGAGATTAGCTTGAGCGAGATTAGCCCGGTTAAGATAGGTAAAGAGAAGATTGGCTCCGTGCAGATCTGCCCCATTTAAAACAATGCCAATCAAGTCAGCACCAACTAAATTAACTCCTGGCAATTTTAAGCCACTAAATTGAGTTTCTCCCTCGGCATAACGTGCAATTAGTTCGGTGGGTTTCATAGGTAGAATATCCAGAGAAATTGGGGTAAAAATTAAATAATTTTTTGTAAAGCTTGCACCAGAATGCCGGCGGTTTGAACGTTAGCATCCCTATCCATTTGGGTTTGAGCAATATGGTATAGTTGAATTTCGATATCCTTGAGAGATTTACCACTTTCGATGAGTTGTTGTAGTAAATCCTCTAGGGTATAACTTCGCAGGGTTAACCAATCTTGACTGTTCTGATCCCAAGGATAAAATAGGAGCGAGAAAATCAATATTTTAGCTCGTAAAGGATTAGCATAATACAAAATTTCTAAACGAATTTCAAAGGGGTCGTAGGCAGCAATTTGTGGGGAATTACTGGGGTTATTTTTTAAGGAAGCTGACTCGGAAAAGTGCAATCCCATTACCACTTGCGGTTCATTTAGAGCGATAATCGAAGAGGGAAACTCCACAGGTTTACTTCTGGTTCTAGAGGAGGAGAAAGATGCAGTTTTAGCCGAAGAATCACAATCATCATTTAGATGAACCATTTGATCGTTAAAGATTTGACTGTTTGACTCATCTTCTTCGTAATCTCTATCACTATCGTAGAGAGGCTCTAGCTGGGTAAGAATAATCTCAGCTAGGGAAATGTATAGAGCTTTTTTATTAATATTTTCGGCAACTTGGTTGAGAGTTTCTCGCAAGCTGAAGAAATTAGGATTGTTTTGCCGAAGTTCTAAAATAATATTTTTTAAGCCATAATTATTAATCACTGATCGATCATTTTCCCAACGATTTTTACAGGCGGCAAACATTAATTTTTGAATTCTCTCCGTCTCTAGATGATTTTCTAGGCTACTAACCACCTGTCTTAAGGAATTATCTTCCTCGTTGTTGACAGCATTGTTAACAGCAGTAAACCTAGGGTTAACTGCTGGTTCTAATGGTGATAATTGGGTTTCATAGGCGGCAGCAATACCACTATATAATTTACTGACTTGCTCAATAATAACTGTGGCTACGCCCAGATAAGCTTTAGGATGATTTAGGTTTTTAACTAATTTATAAACCGACAAAGTTAATTGTTCTTTACTGGTTTTGAGTTGCACTAACTCCTTCACCAAGTCTTCCATCGCCACACCGTCTAAAATATTAGGAGCATTTTCCCAATATTTTTTACAGATACAAAAGATTAATTTTTTGATCCGTAATTTTTCTTCGTGGCTGTCGAGATAGCGAACTACGTTATTAAAAACGTCCATGGATAATTGCATAGTAACCTCTGATCCGAGAAAGTCGCCCACCCTCGCACGCCTCTACTATGAGGTTATGCTATTGGTATCTCGCAAGTTAGCTTGCGGGAATATATAAGTTATTCCGGCTCTTCTGGAGCTCGAAGATATTCTAACCTAAAAGCGTGGAGCTATTGAGTTCGGTTTGCTACATCTTGTCCCTAAAATTAGCAAAAGATTATTTTTTCGCCTTTCTCCTTTGCAGTACAAATGTTCGAGCAAAATCGGAGTAAAGTCTTTAAGTTTAGACGACCGATGCCCGATCGGGTTAGAGTAATCAGGGAGAAACTGATTTATCGAGGGGCTATATCATCCTATGCTAGAACTCTACCAATTTGAATTATCTGCCTATTGTGAGAAAGTCCGTCTCATCCTCGACTATAAAGGACTTGCCTATAAAAAAAGGGACGTGGTGCCGGGGGTGGGACAATTGGACTTATTCCGTCTTTCCGGACAGCGACAGGTCCCGGTCCTCAAGGATGGTGATACCTATATCGCTGACTCGACGGAGATTGCTTTTTATCTCGATCGCAAGTATCCTGAAAAACCAATTATACCCACAGATCCCCTCCAACGGGGTCAATGTTTATTAATCGAAGAATGGGCCGATGAATCCCTGGGATTAAAAGGAAGAACCGCTTTTCTCGGTGCTTTTGCCCAAAATCAAAACTTTCGTACCGCTTTTTTACCCCTGGAAACTCCCGATTTTATGCGCTTGTTGCTGGGTTCCTTGCCGGGGGAATTAATTGATATTTTGGGGACGGGTGTAGGTCTGGGAAAAGATGCTATCAATACGGCGAAAAAGGGGCTACAACAGGACTTAGAGGCTTTGAACCTCATTTTAACCAATCGTCCCTATTTAGTCGGGGATCAGCCCACTTTAGCCGATTTAGCCGTGGCGGGATTAAGTGTACTGCTTCAGTTTCCCCAGGGTTCCTATCTCAACTTACCCGCGCAATTGCAAGGCAAGGGGATTCCGGGGTTAGCCGATAATAGCGCCTACGAGGGCTTTTTTACTTGGCGCGACCGTCTTTATAGTCAATACCGTCAAACTATCACCCCGGGGAGTTCCACCCCTCCTATAGATTCCCCCACCTCCATCCAGATCGAATAGCAGAGCTTGACTAGGGTGTGGGGTGCAGGAATTATGAATTATGAATTATGAATTATGAAGTGGGGAAGTGGGGAAGTGGGGAAGTGGGGAAGTGGAGCATTTGGATGAAATTTCCCTAAACCCGTAAACCCCTAAATCCCTATCACCCGTTCGGCTGAGCTCACGGCCGAAGCCCAAAACCCTATCTCCTGACTCCTGACGACCGGCTCCTGACGACCGGCTCCTAACTCCTGTTAAGATTCGCGTAAAACGTAGCCGACACCGCGCACGGTATGAATGAGGCGTTTTTGACCACCAGCCTCCATCTTCAGGCGTAAATAGCGAATATACACCTCAATAACGTTTGACTCTCCTTGAAATTCGTCCCCCCAGACATTTTCGAGAATTTGCTCCCTTGATAATACTTCTTTCGGGTGAATCATCAGGTAGCGCAGCAGTTCAAATTCCTTCATCGTCAACTCAATATTTTTGTTTTTATAGGAGAGACGACGAGTGACTAAATCTAATACTAAGTCACCGAAGCGCAATTGTTCGGGGATAGTTTCCAGAGGTTGCAGGTAAAAACGGATTAATTTGAGAAAAGATTGCGAATTATAGGGTTTGAGAAAATAATCGTCGGCTCCCGCTTCCAAACAGGCGAGACGTTCTTCTAGGGTTTCTTGAGATACTAACAAAATAATATAAACGCGACTTCCCTGGGAACGTAAACGACGACAAAAACTCACACCCGCTTCCCCCACCAGGAAGCGATCGAGTATAATCATCGCTGGCTGCCAACTTTGCACTTCTGGGAAAGCGCTATCAATGCTAGGCACAATCAGGGGACGATAACCTGCTTCTTTCAAGTCCGCACTAGCTAGTTTAGCGATATTCTCCTCAATTCCCACCAAGAGAATCGAAGAACTCAGAACTGATGTACTCATGAGTCAGCAGCGGTAAAGAAATAGGAAAGATAGGGAGGCGACTAGCCAATTATACTTAATTGATTTTTGCCTAACCGATTTGAGATAAAAAAGTTAACGCTGTGGTGCGTTGGACGAAATTACCATTGACAGACCAACCAGTTACTCGATTGGGGGACGACCAGAGGCTAAGATGGTCTACAGGGGGATCCGCATAAAAATTTTCTTGACCGCTACCCAATAAACAGGAACTCCAATGGGTAAAATAATCGTGACTAAGGCGATAAATGGGAAAATTACCGATTAATGGCACTCCCCACCCGTCCAGAGCGATTAAAGCTCGAATTTTCGCCCCTTGAGCTTGCCAATAATGAGCTAAAGCGATCGCATTTACCACCCCCGCACTAAACCCAATTAAGGTTAGGTCTTCTCTGGGTGAAAAAGCTTCATTTAAGCAAGAAAAAGGAGAAATAATAATATAGGGACGTAATTGGACCGATTTGCTCCCCAGATGTCCTAAAAAATCCTCGGTCAATCTAGAATCATGAAAACCCGTACAAATCACTAAGGTCATAAAATTAAGTAAAAAGCGATGAGGAGACAGTAATCAGTTATCAGTAATCAGTAATCAGTAATCAGTTTTTTCTCCCTGCTCCCCTACTCCGTCTCCCCACTTCATAATTCATAATTCATAATTCATAATTCCCTCTCCCTGCTCCCCACTTCATAATTCATAATTCATAATTCCCACTTCCCCTAATCTTGCCACCTATGACCGTAGAATCCAGCTTACAACAGTTAAAAAGAGCTTCATCGGGACGATTACCCAGCAGTTACGGGGTCTATTTTAAGAATACCCTTGTGGCCCTCTGTCATGCTCTTGAAGATCATATCTTGCAAACTAGCAGCCCAGATAGTACAAATAAACCACTGGTCTTAGTCACCTTTCAACAGGGAAAATGGTATTTACAGGAAGCTGAGCGCTATTTAGATATGGCTCGCTCTTCTCGTCATATTGCGATCGCTGCCGTAGCCGATAGTGGTTTTTCTGAGCATAAAACCAGCAGTTTAGAGAATGTTTCCCTAGTGAACTTAGATAATAGCGATAGTTTGGTTAATGAGTGGAATTTAATCATTCTTTCCCCCGATTACGCCTCCATGGTACTCTGTCATGAGTTATCCCCGGAAGAATACCGGTCCGATAGTCAACCCCAAATAGACACGGAGCGAAAATTCTACGGTTTATGGACATTTGATCGCGATTTAGTCGAAAAAGCCGCTAGGATCTTAATTGAGCGTCTGCATCCCTATAATCCCAGTCTAGCGGCCGATTTAAGCAGACAACAGCAGGAAATTAGTCAAAATATTAATCCCATTCCCACGGATTTAACCGGAGTAGTCTCTCGCATTGTCACCTATCTGCAAACCAGTCAACAGCAGTTAGTCACCGTCAGCAGACAAACACGAGAATTAAGCGACTTAGAAGGACAAGCATCCCGTTTAAATAAAAATTTAGCCGCTAATAAACTACAAGCTTTTCTCAGAATGGCTCAAAAAGTCGATGAAAGAGATATTGATAATCCCCTTGCTTCCCTACAGGTGGCCGCTTTAGCGGAAATGTTGGGACAATTGCTCGATTTACCCACCCTGAGATTACGACGCTTACGATTAGCTGGTTTATTATACCGCATCGGTCTAGCGGAGGCTCCGATCGAAGTTTTTAGACAGCGTGCCAGTCAGTTAGAGGGAGCAAATGCGTTATTTTGGCGGGATAGATCGGTGTTAGGCGCACAATTACTCGCCACTATGCCCGAATTAGCCCCAATTCAACAGATTATTTACCATGAGTTTGAATACTGGGATGGTAGCGGGGTTCCCAACGGCTTAAAAGGGGAAGAAATCAGCTTAGAGTCGCGAATTTTAGGATTATCAGCCTATTTTCAGGAATTAACTCAACCGCGAGGCGACCGACTAGCTCTAGATTTAGGAGAGGCCCTAGAGCGCTGTCAAAATTATAGCGGGATTCGTTTCGATCCCGCTTTGGTAGAAAAATTAAGTTCGGTAATTCGTCTGTGCGAAATGGGATGGATGCAATTACCCGATCGCCCTAGTCAAGTCCCCGCCGTCTGGTTAGAATCAGTTTAGGATTAGACTCCGATGAGACTCTGCATCGCACGTCCCATATTAGCCGGTTTAAAAGCTGCCATGGCCGCGGTCGGTTCATAGCCGCAATGTACCATACAATCGGCACATTGAGGATTGCCACTGGCCCGACCGTAGTTATCCCAATTGGTTTCTTCTAAAAGTTCCCGAAAGCTTTTGTAATGACCTTCGTTGAGCAGATAACAGGGTTTTTGCCATCCTAAAAGACTATAGCTAGGACTACCCCAAGGGGTGCATTCATAGTCCTGTTCACCGATGAGAAAATCGAGAAAGAGAGGATTATGGTTAAAATTCCACTTTTTCTGACCTGATTTCCAGGGTGAGAGAATTTCTCGGAATAAAGCTCTGGTTTGCTCCCGTTTCAAGAAACTATCTTGATCTGGGGCCCACTCATAACTGTAACCCGGGGAAATCATCATGCCATCGATACCCAAGGTAGCGAGAAAATCAAAAAATTCCTGCATTTCTCGCGCATCTGTGCCTTCAAAAACCGTGGTATTAGTAGTAACCCGAAAACCTCTCGCTTTCGCTGCTTTAATCCCTTGTACTGCCTTATCGAATACTCCCTCTCGATCCACACAGCGATCGTGATGTTCTTTGAGACCATCCAGATGAACACTAAAGGTAAGATAGGGTGAAGGAGTAAATTTATCTAGGCTTTTCTCCAATAACAGGGCATTGGTACAGAGATAGACGAATTTTTTTCTGTCCACTAACCCCTTGACAATTTCATCGATTTGTGGATGTAAAAGCGGCTCGCCCCCGGGGATGGAAACCACGGGAACCCCGCATTCTTCCACCGCTGCGAAACATTCTGCTGGGGTAAGATGATTGCGGAGGATTTCCGGGGGATGTTGAATCTTGCCGCAGCCAGTACAGGCTAAATTACAGCGAAATAGGGGTTCTAGCATTAAAACTAAGGGAAAACGCTTTTTTCCTGCTAGACGCTGTTTCAAGATATAGGAAGCAACCACTAAAGCTTGTTGTAGTTGGACAGCCATTTGCTCACACCAATAGGATTTTAAGTCATTATAGACTGTTAACAGGGCATCAAGGCATAGGAGCCTAGAAAATGGCAAAATAAATAAAAGCTGAGGGTTTTTTTGGCTGTTTACTTGATTATCGGATAGATTAAACCCCTTGCCTGATTAATTTTTGCCAGTTCAAAAACGTCCTATCAGTGATCAGTCTTTTTAGCTATCAGCTTTTATTTATGGCAACTTTTCTATTAGCTTGGAATCCTAAACGGTGGCCTTGGAATGACATTGAGGAAATGTCGCAATCAGTTCAGGCTGGGCAATTAGTTACTGCTCGTTGGAGCTGTGGTAATTCTAAACGTCTTCAACGTGGCGATCGTGTATTTTTTATGAGGTTGGGTCAAGAGCCTAAAGGAATTTTTGCATCAGGATTTGCTATTCAAGGTTCCTATGAAGATAGGCATTGGGATAGCGATAAGGCATCCTCTGGAGAAACTGCAATGTTTGTCAGAGTTCGGTTCGATTCATTACTAAGTCCAGCAAAAAGTGATGTTTTACCGCGCCAGTTGCTAGATACAGAACCTTTCAAGGAAATGCACTGGGATACTCAAATGTCAGGAGTGCAAGTGCCTGATAGCGTTGCATTAGAGCTAGAAAAAGTATGGCAAGAATTCTCTAATTCTTCAAGTTTTCTATCGCCTGAAGAGATTTCAGATAATAATGCACATTATGAAGGTGGAGTGCAGCAAGTAACAGTTAATGCCTATGAGCGTAATACTAAAGCTCGAAAAAGTTGTGTTGAATACTATGGTGTAAGTTGCTTTGTTTGTGGTTTTGACTTTAGCAAAGTCTATGGTGAGTTAGGTGATGGTTTTATTCACGTTCACCATCTGCGTCCACTATCGGAGATTAAGCAGCAATATCGGGTTGATCCGATCAATGATCTGCGTCCTGTTTGCCCCAATTGCCATGCTATGATTCACCGCCGTACCCCACCCTTAAGTATTAAGGAGCTTCAGGAGGTGTTAAATAATGCTAGATTGCAGTCAACCACCTAACACTTCACGGCAGCGGACGGACGAAAGCCGCTGGTACTGAGTTCAAGGTTATCTGCCGCCGCTGCGTTTTGTCGATCCAGCTGATGGCTTCAAGACTACTGACTCCTAACCTTAACGACAATTTTTGATTTTTACCGGAGGTCTATTATGGGTTCTTTAGGCGATCGCTTCAAGAAATTTGCGGGTAGAACTCGCTATGTGGTCTGTCGCTTATTTTTGCATCTCTACGGCCAAGAAGTCGCACCCCTGATCGGTATTCTTAATCGTGCCGGCCGGGAGGCGATCGATTCCGAAGGCGATTTAGAGGTCATGGGAGAGGGTTTAGTAGAAATTTGTCAAAATCTGCTGCAGATGAACCTCTATTGGTTTTCTGTGGCTAATGAGGGCGATGTTTTTTGGAATGAGGGGGAAGCGGGAGACTACGTTAACGAACTGTTTACCGATTCTGCGGGGAGATACCTAAGTGAATCGGTGTCTGGGGAAGTGGGGGAAAAGGAACCCTTAACTTTACCCGTCACTGATAACTTAGTTGTTATGATCACAATAGCATTCGAGGGTGAGAGTGCTGGTTTAGAAACTAGCCTAGCCGATCGAGAGGCCCTGGAAGATGGTTTAAAATCAATAATTAACCTCCACTACCAAGGTCGGCTGCGCGCGATTCAGGTACATTTTTCTCCTGCTCAATTGGGAGATGAATTGACCAATGAGCAGCTATTACTCAATTTCCCCGAATTGCTGCCTTTATAGTCTTAATTTTGCCATTATGCTGCGCCAAGTAACGACAATCCTTTTAATTCTTACCCTTTGTTACACAACGGTGGCCTGTGGTTCGTCGTCAAATCAAACTCAGTCACCGTCAGCTAGTAACAGTAGTGTAAGACGAGAATCCAATCAGGTTAGTAGCGGTCGCTACGAGGTGCAACAAGCTACCTACGATGATGGAGATGGCACTTATACCTTAATGCTGTTAAACACCCCTGGGGGGAATTCTCCCCTCTTTCGCACCACTAACCTGCAAATGGCTAGATTAAGCGATGAAGCTATCGCTAAAGGGGAAAAAACCGCGGTGGAAATCAACGGCGATCAGGCTACCCTGTACATGACCGAAGATTTTAAAATCGAGTATGTCCATAATGTCACGGAAGTGCGGAACAATCCCCAAACCGGACAACAGGAAACCGTGGTGATTCGGCAAGAATCGAGTTTTTGGAGTCCTTTTTTCGGTGCTGTTGCTGGTCAAGCTTTGGGTAGTTTGCTCTTTCGTCCTCAATACTACGTTCCTCCCCTCTATACTCCGGGGGGTGTAATGACCGGTTTTGGTGGTTACGGTTCCACCTATAATCAGGCAGTGGATCAATACCGGACTAAACATAATAGTCCACCTCCGGCGGTCAAAAACCGGCAAACTCTCCGTTCTACTGGCAATTTACGTCGTTATCCTAGCAATACTCCCTCTAGTCCCAATCGCAGCACCACCACCACCACAAAACCCAGTGGTTCCGGTTATGGTTCCAGTACCCTGAAGAATTCGGGTAAATCTGATACTGTCAAACGTTCTCCCAGTTTCGGTTCCTCTGGTTCCCGTCGTACCCCTAGTCGCAGTGGTTTTGGCAGCAGCAGACGCGGCCGACGTTAGGAGGATTTGACTGGAGTGGTGGAAGATTAACCCTGTCTTCCCCACCTCAGAGATTAGGGATAGCAACTACTTAGAAGCAACCATTTTGCGAATTTCTGAATAGAAAACCGTCTGGCGATCGCCATTGGCCAACTGGATAATACTGGTACGCAATCTCAGATTAGGACTAGCAAACCAGATTCTTTCCTCGATACGATGGTGATTGTCCTCGATGGTTAAAGTTAAAGCTTGATCGCTTCTGAGATGATATTCTCCCAGCGCTGCCGATTTACCGTCCGATGTGATCAATTTTCCTTGCCAAGGATTCCCTGAGGGCAGCCAAACTAAATAGCTAGAACCGATTTTTTTCGGTTGTCCATAGTCCACGGAATTATCCCAAGTCGTTTTCCATCCCCCTAGACTGGTCTGGGACTGACAGTTATTTTCTAAACATAATTGCACCACATCGGCAGCATCGGCGGCCAGCAAATCGATGGTGATTTCTGCTTTATTATTGGCAACTTTTTGGGCAGCTAATTGATAACTGGTGCGCTGAGAAAACCATTTACCCGCACAGAGATTAATAAATTCTTGAATGTCCATGAATGGCTGTAGGCAAAGATCGATCGCTCTGGAAGAATAGATTATTTATTCTATCCTATCCCTAGACGTTGGCCAATTTTTGCAAAGATAAACGGGCCGCTTCGCGCACTTGTGGATGTTCGTCCTTGACCAAAAATTTTAGGGCTGCGATCGTTTTTTCCGCTGGAAGCTGGCCTAAAGCTTCCGCTAATCGCTGCCGGATTAACCAGTCATCGGAGTTAACAAAGGTTAAAAGCTTCTCGACGGTTTCCACTGCTTTGATTTCCCCAAGAGCGGCAATAGCGGCCTGTTGAATAACCGCTTCGTTACTATCGAGGGCCGATAATAACACCTGTTTAGCCCGAATATCGCGCAAATTGCCCAAAGCAACGGCGGCACTAAAGCGGACTAACCATTGCGTGTCTTCGTAAAAAGCCCGTTGTAGGGGTTCAAAAGCGCGAATATCTTCTAAATAACCTAAGGCCCCCGCAGCATCGGCGCGAATGCCATAATCGGCATCATTGGCTAACAAATCCACTAGGATAGGAAAGCATTCCTCGGTTTGTTTGACTCCCAAGGCAAAGACAGCCATCGATCGCACTGGCAGCATTTGATCATAAAGGACTTTTTTGATCAAGGGTACAGCTTCCTCTGGGGTCACTTCTCGCAGGGATGCCAAGGCCAGCAGACGATCTTTGGAGTTGCTGCTTTCTAACTGGAGGGCAATGGTTTCTATATCAGGCTTACTCATTTTTGTCAACCACTTGTAATATTTCTTTAATTCTAACGCAATTGTTTCTAAGTCAGCAGCCTTAGGGGACTGAAACGGCTAATTTTTGTGTGTTACAGTGTTTCTCATAAAGATGAAGTGTAACCTAATTTGGTATGGAAGATCGACTCCCGAAAACGAAAACTTTCTACCCAATCATTAAGATAACTGCTATCAACAGGTTCGGGATATTGCTTGAGAAAAATTAATTTTTGGTGTCGGAATGTTCAATTTGCTATAACTTCGGTTGACGGAATTGATAAACATCAGCGATCGCCTGTACCCAACCATTAGCAACGGATTCTAATAATCGATCGCCTTTTTCTTTACTTGCATTAGTAGCATCTCCCATCACTCCACTTTTAGTTAATTCCTTAGTTAACCAAGCAAAGGGTAATTTTCCTTCCATAGTTAACAAACTATTTTCTGGCAAACCTTGGGGATATTCTCGCACAGCCCGCTCAATTTTGACCTGTTCTGGCAGTAATGATAACATCATGCTAGTTTCCACATCTCCTGCATGAATACCGTATTCTAATTCATATTCCGAGAATAATTCAGCCGCATTGTGGGGAACTCGCCAAGTGAAAAAAGGAAATACTAAAAAATCGGGATATTGTTGATGAATATCCCTAGCGGCAATTTCCATAACTTGCGGTTGTCCACCGTGGGAGTTCATTAATACTAACTTGCGAAAACCCGAACGATAGAGACTTTCAGCTATCTCTTGAATGAGGGTTAATAAGGTGGCTGCCGAGAGGGTAATAGTGCCGGGGAAAGACCAATGTTCGTTAGATTTTCCGTAGTAGAGACAGGGTAAAGCAAAGGCGGGAACATTTGTATTTAATTTCTCGAAAGCTTTGCCTAAAACCCCTAAACTAATGGCAGCATCGACGGCAATAGGTAGATGGGGTCCGTGTTGTTCGATCGCACCAATGGGTTGAATAATTACCACATTTTCCTTATCTGGCATTGAATCTATATCGGTCCAAGTAAGATAGGGAAAATAACGATGAGGGGGAATAAAACCGTGCATCATAATTTTATTGGGGGTGAGGGATTAGGGTTGGGGTAAAAATTACTGTTTATTTGCTAATTAAAAGCTAAACTGAAACCGAGTTGAATACAGACTGCTTTCTCTATTTCTTCCCAATAAACGTCTTCTAAAACACCCTGTTGATTCTTAATTCTCTGAGAATCTACAGCCCTCATTTGACTTAAGTTGATGTGTCGATCTCCGTCTAGTCCATTCTGCACTGTCGGGGTAATATTGACAACAAAAGGATAAGTCCTTTTCCCAGGCAACAATGGAGCAACTATTGTCGTTGTTCCATTTTGATTGCCAATATCGTTTTGTAAAATCAGACAAGGACGTTCTTTATCGGTTTCATAACCAACAACGGGTTTCAGATCTACCCACCATATCTCTCCTCGCTTATAGGTTAGTCTTCCATTAGGCATTTAGACCATCACCCACTGCAATATCCCAGACAGAAATTTCTGCTTGCATCTCTGGATCATTGGCCTGATCTTTATAAGCATCTTCTAGCTCTTTCATAAAAACCCTTTTCTTCTCTTGCCAGAGAACATCATTGATAAAGCGGCTACGATTGCTTGCTAGTCGATCTACAAAGTCCAAAACTTCGTCGTCTAAGGTGATGCTGACTTTCTTACTCATTGCCATAAACTGCCCACGACAGCCCAGTAGGATTAGATCATCATACTAACTAATCCTACGTCAATTGTCAACGCCTGCCTCTGGGCTGTAAGTAGATTGAATGCCTAACGACTCACTTACCCGCAGCAACACCCCCTAACTTTGTATTAATGCAAGAAATGACGAATGCCTGTTAGGACCATAATTAAACCTAACTCATTAGCGGCATTAATCGAATCCTGATCTTTTAAAGAACCTCCTGGTTGAACAATTGCCTCGATACCAAACTGGGCCGCCGTGCGAATAGAATCATCAAAAGGGAAAAAGCCATCACTAGCCAAATAGCCACCTTTGGCCGCTTCCCCTGCTTGTTCAAGGGCAATTTTCGTCGAACCAACGCGATTCATTTGCCCCGCACCAACGCCTAAAGTAGTTTGATTTTTTGTCACCACAATAGCATTAGATTTAACGTGCTTAGATACTTTCCAAGCAAACAGTAATTCCGCTAATTGTGCGGCAGTGGGTTGTTTTTCTGTCACCACGCGCCACTCGTCTGGGGTTTCCACCACGTCATCGGCCGCTTGTACTAGAAAACCGCCGGCGATAACTTTCACTGTTTGTTTTTCTCCCGTGGTTAAATCCGGCAGCAATAAAATCCGCACTTTTGACTTTTTAGCGAGTATATCCCGGGCTTCGGGGCTACAATCGGGGGCAACCACGCATTCTAGGAAAGTTTTCGTTAATTCTTTAGCGGTTGCTTCATCTATGGCTTGATTTAGGGCAACAATACCCCCAAAAGCGGAGATAGCATCGGCATGAAAAGCTTTAGTATAAGCTTCCACTAAACTACCACCGATCGCCACCCCACAGGGATTATTGTGTTTCAAGATAGCGGCGGCCGGTTCTTCCCTGCCGAATTCGGCGATTAAACGGCGGGCTGCTTCCAAATCGACTAAATTGTTATAACTTAGTTCTTTTCCCTGTAATAAGGTCGCTTTTCCCCAACCGTGAGCCATTGTCCCGCTGCCGTACCAAGTGGCACTTTGGTGGGGATTTTCGCCGTAACGCAGGGTTTGCAGGGCATTTCCCGCCAAATGAAAGCGAGTCGTTTCCCCGTTTAAGCTGGCGAAATAGGCAGCGATCGCACCATCGTAGGCATTGGTTAAAGCGAAGGTTTCCCCCGCCATTTTTTGACGGAATTCCAGGGAGATTTCGCCGTTATTTTGCCGTAATTGGCTTAAATACTGCTCGTAATACTTCGGGTTACTGATGACAGTCAAATGGGCGAAATTTTTAGCCGAGGCGCGTAACATCGCCGGACCACCGATATCGATTTGTTCGATCGCCTGAGCGGTGGTAACATCAGGATTAGCGATCGTCTGTTCAAAGGGATAGAGATTAACCACCACCAAATCAAAAGGACGAATTTGATTAGCCTCCATTTCCGCTAAATCTGACTGCCAATCCCGTCTAGCCAAAATACCGCCATGGATGCGAGGATGGAGAGTTTTTACCCTTCCGCCCAAGATTTCAGGAGATCCTGTGTATTCTCCCACTTTAATCACGGGAATTCCCGCCGATTGCAGTGTTTTGGCGGTTCCTCCACTGCTAATAATTTCAAAATCAAACTCTTCTGTTAGCTGACGGGTAAAGTCAACTATTCCGGTTTTGTCAGTCACGCTGATCAGCGCTAAACGTCCCATAGTAGTGATCTATAAGCAACAGTTTCAGTATATCTCAGTCCTAACCCGTTAAAAATTTTAAAAAAGTAGGTTAGTAAATAATCAGATGCTTCTATATTTTCGTCTCTCAAATATCAACTTATGCTAAGAAAAAAATCGCAACTCTTATTACCTATAGATTTTCTACTTAGTTTTAGATTCTGATACCTGGACTTCCCCGTTGACAAAAAGCCATAACCTCTGCTGTAGGAGGGATTAAGAGAATTTCCAGCGCCCCGTTACTGGGTACAAATCAGGGAAACTCCCAATAAATCTAACGCTTTTTGTTGCAGTTGAGTCGGTCGAGTTATCTTAGAAAAACGATAACTTCCCTCCCTAATCGTACATTCCACTGTATTCAAGCAAATTGTTCCCAGGTCTTCCAACAAAGTCCGAAAGCTATGCACAGGGAGGTTCTCTTGATTCCGTTTTTTTCTCTCTTTAGATTGAGCGGATTCACTCCGATTGGCTTTAATCACATTCAGAGAACTATCATCAATTTCTTCATCCTCAAATAATAAAGGAGCCAAGGACTGTTTTAAATGCCATTCCACATAATAAGCCAACATACATAAAAAGATATGAGCCTTGACTCTATCACCCTTATAATGATAGATAGGACGTACCTTTAAATCAATTGACTTATAACAGCGAAATGCCTCCTCCACTTGAGATAAACTTTTATAAGCTTTAACCGTCGTCGCTGCATCCATCAAGGTGGACTCCAGAGAAGTTCTTAACACATACACACCATCCAAGGCCGTTTCTTGAGCGATTAATTCCAGCTTCCGTTGATAGGAAAAACCTTCTTCTGTTATCTCTAAGTTATAGTATTTATTGACTTGAAACTGATTAAGAACCTTGCCCACTCTCAAAGCTATCTTATCTTGACCCTTTAAAGCTCTTTTCTCCCTTTGAGTCGCCTGAACAATCAAATCTAGTTCCTTCTCTGTTGCCTCTAATAATGCCTCTCTTTGTTGTTGATTTTTCTGGGCAATGAAGGGATTCCGACAAGCAATTAATCTTTCGTCGGGATAATCTTCGCTCTCAAATTCCACCAAGTTTACCTGATCAAATAATCCTAATTGAATCACTTCTACCTCAGCCATTTTCCGAATTTGAGGCTTAGTTAAACCAGTAATATAGTCTAATCCTTCTATCGGTTTTACTAATTCCTTGATTTTCGAGTTAGTTAAAATTCCTCTATCAGTGCGAAACGTTTAGGCATGAAATAGGGCTGAAATGCCTGAAATAACCGCCTAGTAAGGTCTTCAGTCCCCCGACTGAATCTAAGAGGTCAACCCAGACCAACCTTATAACTGTTTATATGTCCCGACGTTTAGTATCACCCGATACCAAACTAGGCAAGGGGACTCAAGGTCAATACACTTTGTAACAATTATTTACAATTGATACAAAGGTGAGAGTAACGGCGAT
>NZ_BDSM01000028.1:0-29071 GCF_003112475.1 Microcystis sp. 0824
TATCGCCGTTACTCTCACCTTTGTATCAATTGTAAATAATTGTTACAAAGTGTATTGACCTTGAGTCCCCTTGCCTAGTTTGGTATCGGGTGATACTAAACGTCGGGACATATAAACAGTTATAAGGTTGGTCTGGGTTGACCTCTTAGATTCAGTCGGGGGACTGAAGACCTTACTAGGCGGTTATTTCAGGCATTTCAGCCCTATTTCATGCCTAAACGTTTCGCACTAATTTAACAATTGTAACTCGCAATATTGATGATTTTAATTGGATCAGTAAATTAAATCTAATTAACCCTTTTCAACGGTAAAAACCTTAGGGCAAGCGCATCTTAACAATCCTTGACAAAGTAAACTTTTGATTATGAAATGATCCAAATTTGAGGAGAATTTGCCATCTCAATTGTTAAGATTTCGTAACTATTCTGATTGACTGGTATCACCTGAAATACCCATGCGGATCACAAAATTGTCCAATTGTCAACAGCTTTTGAGATGCTCTCACCCTGTAGAAAATCAAGAATATTTTTTAGGTGGAATAGGAAGATGAAATTTATCGATAAACTAATAAATTATCATCACCTAAACCACTTTCTAGCCTAATTAATAAGGCCATTTCCAGTTAGTAATCTCGTCCTTATCGATACCATTGGTAAAAGCATAATCGAGATTATCGATAATAGCATTTTTCATTCGTTCTTTCACATGACCAGCAGCAGAACCTAATTTCGGCACGCGATCAATCACATCTATTACTAAATGAAAACGATCAACTTGGTTACGAATCGCTAATTCTAGGGGAGTATTAATATTCCCTTCTTCTTTGTAACCGCGCACATGAATACGTTCCTGATTACTGCGACGGTAGGTAAGTTTATGAATCAGCCAAGGATAACCGTGGAAATTAAAAATAATTGGCTTATCAGGGGTAAATAAACTATCAAAATCCCGTTCCGATAAACCATGGGGGTGTTCACTTTCCGACTGTAATTTAAACAGATCAACCACATTGATAAAGCGAACTTTTAAGTAAGGGAATTCCTCCCAGAGAATTGCCGTTGCTGCTAAAGATTCTTTAGTGACAATATCCCCACAGCAAGCCATAATTACATCCGGTTCATCGGGATTGATTCCGTCATCATCGTTACTTGCCCAAGCCCAAATACCGATACCTTTGGTGCAGTGTTTAATTGCTTCTTCAATGGTCAAGTATTGCAGGTGTTTCTGTTTATCAGCAACGATAATATTAGTGTAATCCTTGCTCTTGAGACAGTGATTAGCCACACTTAATAAACAATTCCCATCGGGGGGAAGATAAACCCGCACCACGTCGGCACTTTTATTGGTTACTAAATCGATAAAACCGGGGTCTTGGTGACTAAAACCATTGTGATCCTGCCGCCAAACTACCGAGGATAATAACAGATTCCAAGAGGAAACAGAAGCACGCCAAGGCACATGATTTTTGCAGATATCGAGCCATTTAGCGTGTTGGTTGAACATGGAATCAATAACGTGGGCAAAAGCCTCGTAGGAGTGAAATAAACCGTGACGACCGGACAATAAATAACCCTCTAACCAACCGACTAAAGTATGTTCACTCAGCATCTCCATCACCCGACCATCGGCAGATAATTGACTACCATCTAAATCCTCTGGATAGGTATCAGCTAACCAAGCTTTTTTAGTCACTTCATAGAGAGCCGCTAAACGATTAGAAGCAGTTTCATCGGGACCAAAAACGCGAAAATTAGTCATATTATTTCGCATTACATCCCGCAAAAATACCCCCATCACTCCCGTGTTTTCCGCTTCCACCTGGCCCGGGTGGGTGACATCTACGGCATACTGACGAAAATCGGGCATTTTTAGGTCTTTCCGCAGCAATCCGCCGTTAGCGTGCGGATTAGCACTCATGCGACGATGACCCCTAGGAGCGAGTTCTTTAAATTCTGGCTTAAATTTACCCGTGGTATAGTCAAATAATTCCTCCGGGTTATAGCTTTTCATCCACTCCTCTAATTTTCTCAAGTGGTCGGGGTTTTCCTGCATGGCACCCATGGGGACTTGGTGAGCGCGCCAGAATCCTTCCACTTTATGACCATCAACCTTTTTCGGACCTGTCCAACCCTTGGGGGACCGGAGGATAATCATCGGCCAGGGGTAACGTTTAGCCACTCCTGTGCTGCGAGCTTCCTGTTGATAGGAGCGAATCTGATTGATACAGTGTTCTAGGGTAGCGGCCATTTTTTGATGGCAGTGCATGAGGTCTTCATCTTCCTTACATTCGACGATGTAGGGAGTGTAACCGTAACCAACAAAGAGACTTTCTAACTCGTGGGTCGAAATACGGGAGAGAATGGTGGGATTAGCGATTTTATAGCCGTTTAAGTTTAAAATTGGCAGTACCGCACCATCGCGAATCGGGTTAAGGAATTTATTCGAGTGCCATGCGGTAGCAAGGGGACCGGTTTCTGCTTCCCCATCACCCACCACCACGGCCGTAATTAGGTCGGGATTGTCAAAAACAGAACCGTAGGCATGGGAAACACTATAACCCAGTTCGCCGCCCTCATGGATAGAACCGGGGGTTTCGGGGGTGACGTGACTGCCGATGTGACCGGGAAAAGAAAATTGTTTAAAGAATTTTTGTAATCCTTCCTCGTCTTCACTTTTATCGGGGTAAATTTCCGAATAGGTTCCTTCTAGATAAACCGGACCGAGTACCCCCGGCGCCCCATGGCCGGGACCGGCCATAAAAATCATATCGAGGTCGTATTTTTTGATTAAACGGTTGAGGTGAACGTAGGTAAAACTTAAGGCCGGACTTGCTCCCCAGTGACCAAGTAAACGATACTTAACGTGTTCGGGTTTAAGATGTTCTTTAAGCAGGGGATTATCGCGCAGATAAATCATACCTACAGCTAAATAGTTACAAGCGCGCCAATAGGCATGGGTTTTGTAGAGTTCATCTTGAGAAAGGGGATTTTGTTCTGTTAAAGGTCTTTCTGGTGCGGATACCATGAATATTTCTCCAATATCTATGAAGGATGAGATTAAGAGAGTTGATAGACAATTTCTCCAGATTATCGAGAGGGTTAACCCTCGCTCAGTTTTAAAACTGTAATCAAGAGTCTAACCTTTTGGGGCGCAAAAAACTATTAAAATAAGCTATATTTTGCCAATCCGGCTAGGGGAATTTATGTCAGTCGGGCGGGGTTTTTAAATCGCTTTTAAAGGCATATTAATATGTTCTTAACTTAGGAATCCACAAATTCTCAGAAAGCTTTTAATTATTTTTTAATGTCAACTTTTCCCAAAAGGCTATATAATCATGTTTTACTTTTTTGACAAAGGCCTAATCAGGTTTTCTCGATGCCGGTGGCGGGGACGACTAGGGTAGAAAATTTATTATTTTTTATCTTGGAAGCACTGAAACTTAAAATCTTTCTATACTTCATCTAGCGATCAATAAAAGCTGATTAGCATATATAGTGATTCTCTACAGGCTAATCAATTCTCGGATTGTTTTTTCTTGATCGTGCCTAAGCTTATCGCAGCTGCAAAGGAGTTTTTTTCATGACAAAAGTAAGAGTCGCCATCAACGGATTCGGTCGTATCGGTCGCCTCGTTTTTAGGGCGGGTATCCAAAATCCTGATTTCGAGTTTGTTGGTATAAATGATCTCGTCCCCCCCGATAGTATTGCCTATCTGCTCAAATACGACTCCACCCACGGACGTTTTCAGGGTACGGTAGAAGCGAAGGAAGATGGCATCGTCGTGGATGGTAAGTTTATCCCCTGTTACTCGATTAAAGATCCCGCTCAACTGCCCTGGGGTGCAACCGGGGCCGATTATGTGGTTGAGTCCACCGGTTTATTTACCACCGCCGAAGGAGCAGGAAAACACCTAGAAGCAGGGGCCAAACGGGTGGTTATCTCCGCACCCACCAAAGATCCGGACAAAATTCGTACTATTGTACTGGGCGTTAACGACAATGAGTACGATCCCGCTAAGGATCTGATCGTCTCTAACGCTAGTTGTACCACCAATTGTTTAGCCCCGATCACCAAAGTTATTAACGATAACTTCGGACTAGCGGAAGGATTAATGACCACGGTACACTCGATGACCGCCACTCAACCCACCGTGGATGGTCCATCGAAAAAAGATTGGCGCGGTGGTCGCGGCGCCGGTCAAAATATTATCCCCTCCTCCACGGGAGCAGCCAAAGCAGTAACCCTAGTTATTCCTTCCCTAAAAGGCAAATTAACCGGTATGGCCTTCCGTGTGCCAACTCCCAACGTTTCGGCGGTGGATTTAACCTTTAAAACCGAAAAAGCCACCAGTTACGAGGAAATCTGCGCCGCTATGAAAGCCGCCAGCGAAGGTCCGATGAAAGGTATCCTCGGTTATACCGATGAGGAAGTGGTATCGAGTGACTTTATCACTGACCCCCGTTCCAGTATCTTTGATGCTAAAGCTGGCATTCAACTTAATGCCAATTTCTTTAAGGTCGTCTCTTGGTACGATAACGAATGGGGTTACTCCTGCCGGATGTTAGACCTGATGAAAATGATGGCAGCTAAGGAAGCAGCCCTAGTAACAGCCTAAATCAGTTATCAGTTATCAGTTAAGTAGTTGGACAAAAGTAAAGTTAACTGTGGGGTAAGGAGTCAGGAGTCAGGAGTCAGTAGCCGGTCGTCGGTCGTCAGTAAGAATTGCGGCAATTTACATTTCTTAAGATAGACAACAGAATTTATGTCCGACTACTTATCAGTAACCAGTGAACAGTAAACAGTAAACAGTAAACAGTGAAAAGACAGCACTGTTCATGCCATTATTAGGGTGCATCCCACATTTGCAGGAACACCGATAATCAGCAATTATCAGTGACTTTTAAATTATTACAGATATATCAGCAGCTGTCTGTAAGCATCCCACCGAAAAACTAATGCGCTCCGGGGTTTGGGGGCGGCGCCACGACCCCAACGGGGGGTTTGGGGGGTAGAACCCCCCAAAAGCTTGGATTGAGCGATAAAACCGAAAGTAACGCCCGATTTTAGTAGAGAGTTTCCCTTGAAAAATACCAACTTCGTAGATTGACAAAAATGAGATGCACCCCGTTATTACTTAATACTCAAATCTGATAACTGATAACTGATAACTGATAACTGATTAGATGAATCCAAAATTTAAAGATATTACTGCTTGGGAACAGGCACAATTATTAATGCAGCCGGCATTTATTCGGGTGCTGGATAATCTGCGTAAACAGTTAGAAAATTCCCTCTGGAAAGGAACTTATACAGAAATTCAAGATCCCTATCCCAGTTATCTGCTCTGTTTGACTTATCTCGATCGCTCCGTTACTGTAAATATTTGGGAACTTTGTTTTCAAGTCTGTTTTCTCGATTATCCCACCGATGAGGGAGAGAGCGTCACCATCGATACCAGTCTCCTCGATCCCACCGGTGAACTAGATTGGCAGAGTTTGGAAACGAAAACCGAGCGCATTATTAACCGATTATTCGCTAATTTACCCCCATGAAAGCAGATTTAGAAACGCTCAAGGCAGAGTATGCCGCTAATTTTCTCAAAGATTACGGCAATGATCCGCAAAGTTTAGCATCCCAAACAATTTTAATCGATCGCTCCGATTGGGGTTTATTAGAATTAAAAGGCCAGGATCGACTGCGTTTTCTCCACAATCAAACCAGTAACGCGATCGATCGCCTGAAACCGGGTCAGGGTTGTGAGACAATTTTCCTCAACTCTACCGGTCGTACCCTCGATTTTGTCACAGTTTACGCTGGCGATGATTCCCTCCTCATCCTCGTTTCTCCCCAACGTCGTCAATTTTTACTGGAATTGATCGATCGCTATATTTTCCCCTTCGATAAAGTGGAAATTAGCGACTTAACCGATAATTTTGGCATTTTAACCCTAATCGGTACTGAAAGCGGGCAATACCTGCAAAAAATCGCCGTTCCAGAGCATATTTTAACGGGGGTGCAGCATAGTCATTATCTCCTTTCTCAACCCGCCCTGAGAGTAGCCGTCGGTACCGGCTTAGACCTACCCGGATATACTTTAATCGTTGCCGCCGCCGAAGCCGGTCCCCTCTGGGAAAATTTAATTAAAAATGGCGTTACTCCCGCCGATGAGCAGGTGTGGGAATACCTGAGAATCCATCAGGGCCGACCGGCAGTCGATCGAGAATTAACCGAAGATTATAACCCGTTAGAGGCCGGTTTATGGCGAGCGATTGTCTTTGATAAGGGTTGTTATATTGGTCAAGAAACTATCGCCCGTCTTAACACCTATAAAGGCGTAAAACAAAGACTTTGGGGCATAAAACTCAGCCAACCCGTCCCCAGCAATACCCCGATTATTTTAGAAGCGCAAAAAGTCGGTTTACTCACCAGTGTGCTGGAGGATTTTGGCTTGGGTTATGTGAAAACAAAAGCGGGAGGAGAGGGTTTAAAAGTACAAATCGGCGAGGCAACAGGAGAATTAATCCCCTTACCCTTCCTCTCTCACGAATACCCCTAGAAAAGTGGGAAGTGGGAATTATGAATTATGAATTATGAATTATGAAGAACGTAGGTTGGTTTGAAGTATGAAACCCAACTGATAACTGATAACTGATAACTGATAACTGATAACTGAAAAACCCCCTAACCCCAGCGACTAGCGATAGGCATTCGCCAACCAGTGCCAAAAGCGCGATCGCTAATTTTTAGACCAGGAGGGGCTTGTTTGCGCTTAAATTCGGCATTTTTAACTAATTTAATCACTTTCTGCACAATTTCAGCCTCAAAGCCGGCGGCGATAATTTGTTCGGCGGATTGATGGCGATCGATTAATAGTGCTAAAATAGCATCTAAAATCTCGTAGGGAGGTAAAGAATCTTGATCCTTCTGATTGGGTTTTAATTCAGCACTAGGAGCTTTATTAATCACATTGAGGGGAATAATTTCCCCGTGCCGATTTAACCAGCGACAGAGGGAATAAACCCTGGTTTTCGGCACATCAGCAATCACTGCTAAACCACCATTCATATCACCGTAAAGGGTGCAATATCCCACCGCCATTTCTGATTTATTGCCAGTGGATAATAGTAAATGACCGAATTTATTAGAGAGAGCCATTAATAAATTACCGCGAATGCGTGACTGAAGATTTTCTTCGGCAATACCAAAATCAGTCCCAGCGAAAAGACCATCTAAAAGTTGATCATAAGCGGTCATAATTTCTTGAATTGCTAACTTCTCACTTTTGATACCTAAATTATTAACTAAAGCTACTGCATCGCTAATCGAATGGTCGGAACTATAGGGAGAAGGCATCATCACAGCGAGAACATTTTCTTTACCTAATGCGTCAGTGGCAATAGCGGCAACTAAACTGGAATCAACGCCACCACTCAAGCCAAAAATTACCCGTTTAAAACCGCATTTCTGCACATAATCTCGTACTCCTAAGACTAAAGCTCGATAAATTTCCTCATCTTCATCGACGGGTAAAGGATGAATAAATGCGGGTAACAAATCCTGATTAAACTCGATCAATTCTAGGCTAGAAGTAAATGCCTGAGCGCGATAAATCACTTCTCCTTGTCGGTTAAAAGCCACGCTGTCACCATCAAAAATTAAATCATCATTACCTCCCACTTGATTGACATAAACTATCGGTAAATTATATCTAGTGGCACTATGGGATAATAAAGATTCTCGCAATTTTTGCTTACCGACACTGTAGGGAGAAGCGGAAAGATTAACGATTAAATCCACTCCTAAATTAGCTAAATCGGCGATGGGATTAACTGCGTATTGACGTTGACCCCAAAATTGTTCATCATTCCAAACATCTTCACAGATAGTTACACCGATTTTTACATTATTTTCTGTTAGTTGAAAATATTGACTTTCTTTCCCAGAAGCAAAGTAACGATCCTCATCAAAAACATCGTAGGTAGGCAATAAACGTTTAGTAAAAATTTGTTTAATCTCTTGACTTTTTAACAAAGCTATGCTATTAAATAACGGCTTTTCTCCCCTGACCGTTGCCGAGGGATTTTTTTCGACAAAACCGACTAAGACGGCTAACTTTTCTGGTAATTGTTGGGACAATAATTGCAATTGTCGAGACATTTTTTCCACAAAACCCAGATTTAATAACAAGTCTCTGGGAGGATAACCACAGAGGGATAATTCCGGGGTTAAAAGTAATTCTGCTCCCTGATTAAATGCCGTTTGAGCGGCCTCTAAAATTCTTTGGGCATTTCCTTCGATATCTCCAACAATGGGATTTAATTGAGCGATAGCAATTCTCATATTTTTTCCTATTTAAACAAAAACTAACGGTTGATCTTTAAAGGGAGCAAAAGCTTTTTCATCAAAGCGATACAAACTAGCGGGACGACCGGCACCACGAGAGACTTTTAAACCCATATCCTTGAGAAATCCTAATTTCAATAGCCGATTTCTGAAGTTAGAATAATCACTAAAATTTTTACCTAAAATTGTCTCATAAAATTGATAAAGATCATTTAAAGTAAATAATTCTGGTAAAACCTCAAAAGCGACGGGACTATACTCTACTTTATTGCGTAATCTTTGCCAGCCATATTCCAAAATTTGACCGTGATTAAAGGCTAAATCTGGCACTTTATCAATCATATACCAAGTGATATTATAATCCCGTTCAGTGATTAACTTTGCTTCTTCAAACCGCACTAAAGCGAAGTAACTCACCGATAGATAACGTACCCCAAAACTCGCGGCCGCTGCCGGGGAATCTCCCTCTGGACTGCCAAAAGTATATAACTGTTCCAGATAGAGATTATTGACGCTAATTTTCTCGGCTAAAATTCGATAGGCTGCCGTTTCCAGTGATTCCCCATTTCTCACTAAAGTTCCGGGTAAACTCCAGTAATTACTAAAGGGTTCTTCCCGTCGTTTAATCAGAAGCACTAGCAGCCGATTTAATTGGGTATCAACGGAAAAGATCACGTTATCAACTCCCACTTTAAAATCAGCTAGAGATTTATTAGCTAGGGTATTTGGCGGTTTCATGCGTAAAGTTTTTGACCTTCGATATAATCTTTAATCGGTGCAGGAACAGCCTGTTTATCGCCTTTTTCTCGATAATCTGTTGAGGATACAGCCGGAGCAAATACATCGGCAATTAGACAATCACCCCCTAATGTTTGCAGTTGTTCAATATCATCTTGGTTAATAGGATATCCTGGACGGGGAATCACGAGAATTTTGACTTTTTCTAGTAATTCTTGGCTACGATACCAGTGCCTAATTTGTCCAGCTAAATCAGAACCAATGACTAGGGTATATTCCTCCTGTTCTCCCCAAATTGCTTGCGCTTTTTCTACACTAATTAAGCTACGTCGATCGCTTAATTCTCGTCGCAGTTGTATATTATCCCTTGGGGGTTGAATATCCCGGATGAGCAAATTTAACATCCTCAGACGATGTTCGAGACTGGTTTGATGATTTTTAAAGGGATTATCGGCAGCCCAAACCGCAACAATATCGTACTGTTCCGATAACCATTTTAGTATGGCTTGATGACCGGCAGTAGGAGGATCGGCACTGGTTCCAAAAAGGGCAATTTTAAGCATAGGATTTAATTGCTTGCTCACTGAGGGATTAGTTTAAGTCTGCTCAAGCTTGGCAAAGATTAACTTCTCCCCATTATAGTTGATTTTACCAAAATAGGGCAAGAGGATCAGTGATCTCCTGCAAAAGTAAGTTATCGAGCCGCTATCGGGTCAAAATATCCAAAACCCTGGATAAATTTGACATAATCTTAGGTTTTATGAATAGGATAGTTATCTCTTATCTTTTGTCTGCTACTGAAGATTTTTGATTTTTGCAGGAGATATTATTTTTTTGACACTCCCGTCGCTAAAAGCGAGGGTCTTCACCCCGACATTTGGGATAAAAAGAGATCGCTCCACAGTTTAAACTTATAAAACCCCCATCGACAAAGAAGCGGCGAGGAGTAGTTCATTAGACCTATCCAGGATGGTTAGGCAGAGAATGATATTGAAAGATGCCAAAGATACTGCCGACACTGCCAATACTAAGAATACTGCCGACACTGCCAATACTAAGAATACTGCCGACACTGCCAATACTGAGCATACTGCCGATACTAACCAGACTTAAAATGCTGCCGGCACTAGCGAGACTTAAAATACTGCCGGCACTGCCTAAACTCAAGATACAGCGATAACTAGCTTTGCTCAGATAATTAAGACCAGAAATCATTTTAAATCGGGGAAAGATTGGGGAATAGTTAGGGAAGTATTTTGCCAAACCTGTTGTAAACGCATAGCCGGCATAGTTAGATAAAGAATATCACCTTGATCGAGAGTGATTTCCAGTAATTGCCAACCGTGGATAGTTTGACCTTGTTTTTCTAAGTAAAGTGGCACAAAATCGGCATTCATCGCCGCTTCCTTGATAATTTGCCCCATAAAAGGATGATTCGGTGTGATTAATGTGGCCAAAGCAACCCAGAGGAGATCATCGGTCATGCCATTACCGAGAATTCTACCGCCCAAAGCGGCCGCAGCGAAGGAATAGGTAGCCAGATCCCGGGGACATAATACCGTATCAAAATCAAAAACCTCTTGAATCGATCGCCCGAATTGTTCCTGAGAGCAGCGTAAAACTAGATTAATTTTAGGAGCGATCGCTTTAGCAGTGAGAGCAATCTCCACATTAATCATATCCTCGTAAGTCACCACGATCAAAGATTCGGCGTTGTTAATATTAGCGGTTTCTAGGGTAGCCACTAGACGCGCATCCTCGATGATGACGGGGATTCCCCAGGAGCGCACGGAATGCAAAAATCTATTATTGGGGTCAGATTCAATCACCACCACTTCACAGCCTTGGTCGTGCAATTGTCGCACGATCCGGGTGCCGATACCTCCTAAACCACAGATAATGTGATGATTGCGGACGGGAATGCGGGTAGCATCCCAAAACTGCTTAAAGCGACTACCGAGGATAAAATCGTTGAGGAGAGCATAACAGATACCGATAACCCCCGCACCGACAATCATCATGACCACGGTAAAAATTTTGATACTATCGGGGGTAGATTCGGCCACTTTTTCGTTACCTCCGGCGCCGGTAATCATCCCGACGGAGAAATAGAGGGAATCGACGAGGGAAATTTTTTGATTAACGCTGAGATAGGTAACGGTAGCAAGGGAAATCATCCCCAGGAGAGAAAGGGTGACAAGAATTACCGGTTGGATATAGTGCTGATAGGGACGAAGATTAAGTAGATTTCTCAGCCACTTTTGCAGTTTAAAACGCTGTTTTGCCTTAATTGTCGGTTTATTGCCGATAATGAGATGATCGCCAGTTTGGAGTTTTTTGCCTAACAGAACTGCGGAAACCAGATCGATTTCGTCGTGGGCTGGGAGATAATAGATTAACATTCGGGCCGGATCGTCCCAAAGTTCGTAGAGGGGTAATCCCCACCAAGGATGATTTTCCTCGATAATTATCTCTTGAATCGGCCAAAGGCGATCGAATAGCTGTAATTGACCGATAGCTTTATTACCAAGGGCAGCAAAGGAAAAGATCGGGGCTGCTAGGGAAGCAACGCTCATGCTAACGTGAGTAGGGAGGGTTTGATCGAGTCTTTCTCCTAAGGTTTCGTTAAATAGTCGGTTAACTATCCGAATTTTCGGGTTAATTATCCTTGCACGGGTGAGAATTTCCAGATTGAGTGCGTCGTTATCGATGGCCAAAACTAGGGTTTCTGCATCCGGGAGACCAGCTTGCAGGAGAGTTTTAGGAGAGCGGGGATCGCCGATAATAATATCAGACTGGTATTCACAGACCATTTGGCGATCGCTAATCGCTACTACTGCCGCAGATTGTTGTTTGAGTAAACAAAAGATTTTATAACCCGTGCGACCTAATCCACAGACGATGATTTGCGGTTTCATTCGTCGAGAGCGTTTTTTGCTGATCAACCTTTCATTTCTAGCGCAAAAACTAGGAAAAATCTGTAACTAAAGCTGCAATATTGCCAATTTTGTAACGCACAGAAAACGGGTTTCTCCGAGAAACCCGTTTTCTGCTCATGCACTCATGCAAAAAGGGGAATAAATAATCAGTCTTTAATAACCAGATTTAGTATTAGGTCTTGACTCGCTTTCTTTGGGACAAATTTAGTAAAGATTACCTCGAAACTTTTCTCGCTTCTTGCGGTGACGTGAAAACTAGCCTTGATGTGACGGCAGAAACTCAAGAAATCGATGTCTATTTTCGACCGACTTCCCCAGAAATGCCGCCCGAATTAGGTTTATTGGGCAAATTAGCTCAAACCCCTTGTCTATTAGAACCCTATCGCAATCCAGTCACGATTGAGGGAATTCTCGCTTGTTTATCTAAACTGTTTACTGTGCGGGAACAATTACAAAGAGAAGCTCACCGTAGTCAACAACCCTTATTAGCAGAAAATATCCCTAGACTATGGATACTAACTCCTACGGCCAGTCAAAGAATTATAACTGCTTTTTCCGCTCTCAATCATCCAGATTGGGGAGAAGGGATTTACTTTTTACCTCCAGCATTAACCACAGCCATTATTGTCCTGCATCAATTACCTGAAACCCCTGAAACCCTTTGGTTAAGATTATTAGGCAGAGGAGGAACCAGAAGCAGAGCGATTGATGAATTAGAGTCCTTGTCTCCTAATCATCCCTTTAAATCAGCTTCCTTAAAGTTATTATATAATTTGAGTAGGAACTTGCAAGCCTTACCCAAAAGAACCCAGGAGGAAAGGAAATTTATTATGCGTTTAGCCCCTTTATATGAACAAGATAGAGAAAAAGCTATTCAACAAGGAGAAGCCAAGGTAGTGCTACGTCAACTAAAGCGACGTTTTGGTGAACTTCCGCCGAATATCACCGAAACTATCCAAAAACTCTCAGTAGAAAAATTAGAAGACTTAGGAGAAGCATTACTAGACTTTGAGAGTCAAGCTGACTTAATTAATTGGCTTAATCAAGCCTAAAATATTCGGTAAAGGTCATTTAAAACTCCTATAATTGTTTTCTTGATCTATCGGAAAATTGAGAGCTTTATTGAACGGGGCAAGGTCTTGGAAATTAATCACACCATCTCCAGGAAAATCTGGCTTTGCTGATTTGAATTCTGAATCTTATTTTGTGAGATTTTTAAAACCTAGACCAAAACTAACTTTTGGATAGGACACACAGTTAGCATTCATACCTTGATTCAGAAACGCCGAATAATCTTATACTACTCCTAATCACTTCTTATCTCTTGACAATGACCTTAAAAACCGATCACGGTAAAAGCCATCCCGTCGGGGCGACTGTCTTGGCCGATGGTGTCAACTTCTCACTATTTTCTAAGTATGCCACTGCGATCGAATTATTATTATTTGATGATGCTAATTCTCCCGTACCTAGCCGGACTATTCTCCTCACCCCGCAAACAAACCGCACTTTTTTCTATTGGCATATTTTCGTTCACGGCATTGGAGTCGGTCAAGTGTATGCTTATCGAGTCTATGGTCCGGATAATCCGGCCCAGGGTCATCGCTTCGATCCTGATAAAGTAGTTCTCGATCCCTATGCGAAAGCGATTGTCGGTGCGGAAATTTATGATCGACAAGCTGCCAGCGAAAAAGGCGATAATTGTCATCGAGCTTTGCGGGGTCTGGTAGTGGATACGGGCTGCTATGATTGGGAAGATGACGAACCGCTACGCACTCCCTACTCTGCCAGTTTTATCTACGAAATGCACGTCGGTGGTTTTACTCGTAACCCGAATTCCGGTGTTAGCGAGGAAAAAAGAGGTACTTTTGCGGGATTAATCGAAAAAATACCCTATTTGAAAAACCTAGGCATTACTGCCGTGGAATTGTTACCGATTCATTACTTTGATCCCGCTTCGGCCATGCCGGGGTTAACTAACTATTGGGGTTATAGCACGATCGGCTTTTTTGCGCCCCATGCCGGCTACAGTAGCGATCGCTCACCGTTCGGTCCTTTGAATGAATTTCGAGATCTGGTGAAAGCTTTACACAGAGCGGGGATCGAAGTGATTCTCGATGTGGTTTTTAATCATACCGCCGAGGGGGACGAAATCGGGCCAACTCTTTCCTTTAAAGGTATCGATAATCGCACCTACTACATCCTCGATGGGGAAGATAAAAGCATCTATAGCAACTATACCGGCTGTGGTAACACCCTCAAGGGCAGTCATCCGATTGTTGGCAAAATGATTCTCGATTGTTTGCGCTATTGGGTGTCAGAAATGCACGTGGATGGTTTTCGCTTTGACCTAGCGGCCGTATTATCGCGCAATGTGGACGGGGAACCGATCCTGCAAAAAGGTTATAACATGATCTGGGCGATCGAATCGGATCCAGTCTTAGCCGGGACAAAATTAATCGCCGAAGCTTGGGACGCGGCAGGATTGTATAGTGTCGGTCAATTTGTCGAATTTGCCGATTGGTTTTCCGAGTGGAATGGTCCTTTTCGCGATGATGTGCGCGCTTTTGTCCGGGGAGATACCGGCATAGTCACGAAATTAGCGGCGCGGATTTTAGGAAGCCCCGACATATACCACAGACCTGACAACGATGTCAATAGAAGTATAAATTTTGTTACCTGTCACGATGGCTTTACCCTTAACGATCTAGTTTCCTACGACGAGAAACACAACGAGGCTAACGGCGAGAAGAATCGGGACGGTTGCAACGATAATTTTAGCTGGAATTGTGGGATAGAAGGGGAAACCAATAACGAGGCGATTAAAACCCTGCGACTGCAACAAATAAAAAATCTCTTAACGATCCTGTTCATTTCCCAAGGAACACCTATGCTGTTGATGGGGGACGAAGTGCGACGCACCCAAAAGGGCAACAATAACGCCTATTGTCAGGATAACCAGTTAAGTTGGTTCGATTGGAGTGCGGTAGAGCAAGAGTTCGATCTTTGGTGTTTCGTAAGGAGACTGATCGATTTTAATAAAAAATTAGCTCTTTTCCGTCAAGAAAAATTGCTAGAAGTCACCTATACCAGTCTCGAACCCCATCTTCATTGGCATGGCGTACAGTTGAGTAAACCCGATTGGTCGGAAGATTCCCGCAGTTTAGCTTTTTCCCTGCGTTATCCCAAGGCTAACGAGTATTTACACATTATGCTGAACGCTTACTGGGAATCTCTCAACTTCCAGTTACCCCCCCTATTCCCAGGGGAAAAATGGCATCGTGTCATCGATACTGCTGGGCAATTGTCCGAGGCAGCCTGTGATTTAGATGCCGCGGCCGCTGTTGAATCGGAAACCTATCGGGTGCAAGCGCGTTCGGCGGTAGTTTTAATCGTTAAACCAGTATAACAAGGGGAGAGATATTGCCCGATCAACCGATGTTGAATGCTTTAACTAATGAACAATGGCATCAATTCAATCGTCAAGTCAAAAAACGTTATTTATTTGCGGAGCAATAGCTGAAATGATGCGGCTTTCATTAGCGAAACGGGTATCGATTCTCTCTTTGTGTTTAATTGGTTTTACCCTGCCTTTGACCACGTTCAACGTTTCACCAGTACAGGCGAACCTAGAACCGACCGCGATCGCTATTGGTGATCCCCTCCTGGAAGAAAAGCAAGCTCGGCAGTTAGTGGAATGGTTGGGAACTAAACAATACGACAAAGTTATTGCAGCTTTGTCACCCCAACTAAAACCCCTCTGGACTGCCGAAAAACTGCAAAAGGTCTGGGAAAGCCAAGTCACTGACAATACTGGACCGTTTAAGCGCATTGTCAAAAGCAAGCTACTCGATGCTATCAATGCCAATTTGGTGATTGTCACCGTTGAATTTGAGAAAATCACTGAAGATGTGGTAATTACATTTAACCGGTCTGGTAAGGTAATTGCCGCAGATTTTCCCGAATTTCGCAGTATTTCTGAGATTGGCACTGCTTTTGTCACGGCTTTGGTCAATAAAGACTACGGCCTGGCCCGAGGTTTTTTACATCCTCTCCTGAAAGCGGAAGTTTTCCCCACCAGAGTGCAAGGTGCTTGGGACAATTTACTTAAGCGTACCGGCCCCGTGCGTCGGGTCGTGGGAACTCAGGTCAGAAAAGGTGCGGATACGGACGGCGTGGATCTGGTGTTGGTGACGATTCAATTTGAAAAACTGACGGATACTTTAATCCTCGTTTTTGATGATCAAAAGCAGATTGTCAACGTGGATTTCCCTTTAGGCAATTAGTAATCAGCCGCAATGACCGCGTAAATTGAGTTGGAGACGATAAGTTATGTTAGATAAAATCGAAGTTCCCATTGAAGCGATCGCAGCTAGGGAGATTCTAGATTCCCGCGGCCGTCCCACTATCGAAGCGGAAGTGTTGTTAGAATCGGGGGCGATGGGTTTGGCCCAGGTTCCCAGTGGCGCTTCTACGGGCAGTTTTGAAGCCCACGAATTGCGCGATGACGATCCCCAGCGTTACGGTGGTAAGGGTGTCCTGAAAGCGGTTCGCAATGTCCACGAAAAAATTGTCCCGGTTTTGGAGGGGATGAATGCTTTCGACCAAGCTAGTATCGATTTAGCTATGATCGATCGCGATGGCACGGCCAATAAACGAGAATTAGGGGCTAATGCTATCCTAGCCGTCTCTCTCGCTACGGCCAAAGCAGCGGCGGCGGATCTGGGCTTGCCTCTCTATCGTTATCTCGGCGGTCCGATGGCCAATGTGCTACCCGTCCCGATGATGAACGTGATCAATGGTGGTTCTCACGCCGATAATAACGTCGATTTTCAGGAGTTTATGATCTTCCCCATCGGGGCCGATTCTTTTAAGGAAGGTTTGCGTTGGGGGGCGGAAGTATTCGCCGCTTTGGGTAAGGCCTTGCACGAACGCAAATTACTGACCGGTGTGGGCGATGAGGGCGGTTATGCCCCTAATTTGGGTTCAAATCAGGAAGCTTTGGATATTTTAATCGAATCGATCGAACGTGCCGGTTATAAACCGGGGTCGGAGGTGGCTTTAGCTATGGATGTGGCCGCCAGTGAGTTCTATAAGGATGGTCAATACATCTACGATGGTTCCGCCCATTCTCCCGCCGAAATGGTGGATTTTTTGGCGAGTTTAGTTGATCGCTATCCGATTATTTCCATTGAAGACGGTTTACACGAGGAAGATTGGGATAACTGGAAATTATTGACCGATAAACTGGGGGCGCGGATTCAGTTGGTGGGCGATGATTTGATGGTGACTAATCCCATCCGTCTGCAAAGAGCGATCGATCTGGGTATTGCTAACTCGATCCTGATTAAACTCAATCAGATCGGTTCTTTGACGGAAACCCTACAAACGATCGCCCTAGCTACCCGTCACGGTTATCGTTCTGTAATTAGTCATCGTTCTGGAGAAACGGAAGACACCACGATCGCGGATCTGGCGGTAGCTACTAATGCCGGACAGATTAAAACTGGTTCTCTCAGTCGCAGTGAACGGGTGGCTAAGTATAATCGCTTATTACGCATCGAAGAAGAATTGGGCGATCGGGCGGTGTACGCGCCGAAAGTCGGCCTGGGTCCAAAATTCTTGGCCTAAAATTGGAAAAAAGTTTTGCAGTGATCGAAAAAGGGTGTTATAATAAAGGTACTGATAACTGATAACTGGTCACTGACTATTGTGGTACTTCGCTGGAACCTTTTTCGGCGAAGTATTTATTTTTGGCCTTTTTTTGTACAAAGGTATGATTTTTGGATCAAAGGTGTTATATTAAAGGTACTGATAACTGATAACTGGTCACTGACTATTGTGGTACTTCGCTGGAACCTTTTTCGGCGAAGTATTTATTTAACCACAGTTCGGGTTAAACAGAGGGGGATAAAGCCCATTCCATGGTCAAGCTGAACTTATCGGGCGTTGTCGCCGTCAGCGCTAGGGAGTTTTTGGGTAAGGGAAAGCTTCCCGTCAGATTGCAACCCCTATTGATTTTTGTAAATAATAATTTCAAGGCACTCGCTACTAGCATAGGATAGAAACGTCGGATTTCTAGGATGGGGGATGATGAAAAACAGTTCTATATTCCAACGTTTCCCACAGGTATTCGCGGGTTTATCGGTGCTATCGATCGCTCTCGTCTTGAGTTCCTGGATAGCGGCGCGCTCGTTCTTGGCGGTGAAACGGGCGAGCGATGTTTTTGTCGTCACTGGTTCGGCCAAAAGGGCGATTACATCCGATTATCTTCTCTGGCGTTTATCGGTTTCCAGTCAACAACCCAGCGCCCAGGATGCCTACCGCGATCTGATCCGGCAAACCGAGCGGATACGAGCTTATCTCAAAGAAAAACAAGTTCCCGAGGACGCAATCACCACTAACGCGATCGAGACGATGCCGATTCCGGAAGTAACAGCTAACGGCCAGGAAACCGGGCAAATTCTCGCCTATCGTCTCACCCAACGCTTCGAGATCCGATCGGGCGATGTGGCCCGTTACACGGAACTTTCTAGGCAGGTAACGGAATTGATCGAGGAGGGAATTAGCCTCGTCTCTGAACCTCCCCAATATCTTTACACCCAACTGGATAAGCTGCGGGTGGAAATGGTGGCGGCAGCGACCAAAGATGCGAGAGCGAGGGCTGAGGCGATCGCTAGTAGTACCGGCAGTCGGGTGGGAAGGGTGCGCGATGCGAAAACGGGAGTTTTTCAGATCACCTCGCGCAATTCCACTGACGTGAGCGATTCGGGAATTTACGACACTTCCTCGATCGACAAGGATATTACCGCAGTGGTTTCGGTAACGTTCGGGATTGACTGAATTACAGTCTTTACCCACGGCTGCATCTGATTTTTGTCCATCTACCCAGTGGGGATTTTTCAAGGGAAACTCTCCGCTAAAATTGGCGGTTATTGGCGATTTTTCCCTCAATTACGCCGCCGATTAGCTTTTGCAGTGGGATGCTTAGACGCGGCTTTGTGGCATTTGTACTAATTTAAGGATGACCGATCATTGCTGATTGTCGGTATTTCTGCACATCTGAGATGTACCCATCTCTTGCTTGTTCACCAATCTTTGTAATGTACTATGAGAGATTTTTATTCCTGTTAATTCTCTCAAATCTTCTGAGCTTCTTTGGTAGGATTCATTAGCACAAATCAGCAAGGCATTTTTGCTTAGTTTCGGACTGAGATGACTATAGGCTTCTAATTTTCGCTTATTTCTACTTATCCTAGAATCGTTTTTATTTTTCTGGGTCTTCCTGTTTCAATTTGGCTGACCTAATCAGTTAATTCTATTTTTTCCCTTTTTTAATCAGTACACCTTCTTGATCTCATCTTTTGGATATTTTGGCAAAACTGAGATGTCCCCAGAAAATTCGGGCAAGCTAAGAGAAGATTTAATACTAAATCCGTTGAGTATAGGCTAGTTATGAGGAGAGGCACTCATGCAAAAGGCAAGAGGCAAAAGAGAAATAGATAATCAGTCTTTGATAACTGGATTTAGTATAATTTCAATCTGATCATGACAAAACTACCTGAAACTTCAGAAACTGACCTTGCTAAGTAGCTAGACACAAATTAATTACACATATCTAACTACCTATTGCCTATTGTCTATTAGACCTCGACCTAATTTAATTAAATTACAATAATAGGATATAATAAAACAAATAGTAACTCAAAAAAAGCCATGAAAAACTACACTTGGGAATACATTCAAAAATATCCGAAACAAACTAAAAAACTATTAGGAATTGACTACCAACAACTAGAACAACTGATGGCACTTGGAAAACTTATACATCGGAAAAACCAATCAGAAATCGAAAAAAACAAAATTAGTATTAATCAACCAGGAAGCGGAACACCTCCTAAATTATCAGAAGAGGAACAAATTGTTCTAATGTTGGTTTATTTAAGACATCATCTAAGCTTTCAAATCTTAAGACTAATGTTTCAAGTGAGTGAATCAACGGCTCATAATATCTTTACCTATTGGCAAAAACTTTTTGAAGGAGAGTTACCGCCAAGTTTGTTAGAACAAATAAAGAAGTGCCAAGAAGAGGAAATAATAATTGAACAATTAAGGGATTATGAGTTGATTGTCGATAGCGCAGAACAGCCCGTGGAGAGGCCGACCGATTATCAAGAACAAAAAATATATTATTCGGGAAAGCAAAGAAGACATACTTTAAAAAGTCAATTTATTGTTTTGCCAAAAGCTGAAGATATTGTTGATGTAGTTATTGGTCAACCTGGTCCGACGAGCGACATAAAAATCTGTCGGGAAACTTTAAGCAAATTCGATTCTCAACAAACTTTTATTGGAGATAAAGCTTACCTGGGAGAAAATCAAATCAGAACTCCTGATAAAAAACCTAAGAATGGAGAATTAACCGAGAATCAAATTAAAGAAAATAAAGTTTTATCATCTCGGCGAATTTTTGTTGAGCATTTAATTCGAGTTGTCAAAGTATTTAAGGTAGTTCAAGAAAGATTTAGATTAAATAAAAGTCGATATAAATCGGTTTTACTTACCGTTTGTGGCTTAGTAAGGTTGAGAATTAGTGCGCTAATTTTAGAAGTAATAGAATGGGAGCAATCAGGGGAAGTAATTGACGTTATAATTAGCCATAGTTTTCCGTCAAAATTCGATTTTGTCTCTTAAAACCCTGATTAATCGGTTTTTAGAGCTAATTTTGACTCTTGGTCTAATCTGCCTGTATTCCTTGCTGTGACTGACTTACAAATTTTTGGAGATGTCTATTGCCTATCTTCACTAGGAAATTTATTTTGCACGACTACTTATTACCTTTTTGGTTGTCAATCTTTCCCCACTGCTGCGGCAGTTTTTTTAGGCTTTTTTGTCTTTCTGGCTTTTTTGCGAACAAATGAACTAAGAAGTGAACTCGTGTTTGATAAAAATTATGTTTACAGCAGTTTACCCCAAGTAAAACTTATCACTTGGGTGATCAATCATTGGCATTTAATAGCATGATTTCTGGGGCGGCTTTTTCAGCAGACCCTATCTAATGGCAAGGAGAGAGTTAAACGGCTCTCTCCTTAATTATTGCTATTCGTCGTCGTCGCTGGCGCCAACTTGCTTGAGATGAATATGTTTTCTCCCCAAAGTAATTTCAAATTCATCTCCCGGTTTAAGTCCCATTTTTTTGGTATAGGCCGAACCGATCAGGAGATTATTATTTGATTGGACACTGATCCGGTAGCTGGCCGAGCGCCCGCCCCGTCCTTGGCCATTGGCACTGCTATCTAAGTCAATTCCCTCGGCATCGATTAAAGCATTGAGAAATTTCATCATATTAACGCGTTCAATACCATTTTTTGTCATGGTATAGTAGCCGCATTCCCGGGCTTTTTCCTCTTTGCTGAGGTTGCCTAGCTGTTTAACTTTCTCAATTAGTTCGAGGCCAGTCAGGGGTTCTGGATTAGTAGTTGTGTTCATTTAAGTTTGCAGTAGATAAGTAAAGGTTAGGGTCATCAAGGCTAGTCGAGGAGAATTGCTCCCCCTGGCCAGAAACAATCGGGTTACGATTGATCTCTACACTTATCTTACACGGTATAAACTAAAAATTATCACTTGCTTGAGGAAATTGATTGTAATTGATTAGACTCTATCTCTCGATCAAAATCTTAACAGAATTTATCAATGTTGATCGAGATGCTGGAGTAAGGGAGGTTAGCCTTTCTGTCATCAATGAGGGCAGGGGGTAGGATAGAGATAAAGAGGTAAAAATGAGGGATAATGAAGCTAACAACTAGGGGTCACTATAGTGTTAAAGCCTTGCTGGATCTTAGTTTACAACCGAGGGGAACTCCCGTATCGGTAAAATCGATCGCCCTGCGTCAAGATATCCCGGCCGCTTATCTAGAGAAATTGCTGATAGAAATGCGACGAGCGGGGTTAGTTCGTTCCGTTCGGGGATCGCAAGGGGGTTATCAATTGGCCAGGCCGGCAAATCGTATCTCGTTGGGGCAAATTTTGGAGGCGGTGGGAGAGACGATCGAGCCATTATCAGGTTATCATCCCAAGGACGAACAGGCAGAAGATTGGGTGACATTTACTATCTGGAAACACCTCCACGAAAAATTAAAAGATGCCCTGGGGAAGATTACCTTAGCGGATTTATACTACGATGCGCGTAGCTGGATCGCCGCTAGGGGAGAGGAAACCAGCTTTATCGTTTAGTGGTTTAGAAGTTATGACAGCAACAAAACAAGCAAAGATTTATGGGGGAGGTTGTCACTGTGGAGCGATCCGTTTTCAAGTGGCGATCAAGCATGATCAAGCTCTAGACTGTAATTGTTCGATTTGTCAGAAAAAAGGTTTTCTGCATCTGATTGTTCCTTCAGCACAATTTACCCTCCTAAGCGGTGAAGATTTCTTAAGTACCTATACATTTAATACCCACACAGCCCAACATTATTTTTGTCGTGTTTGTGGTATTCATCCTTTCTATCGTCCCCGCTCCCATCCTGACGCTATAGATATAAACCTGCGCTGTTTGGAGGGCAATGTCTTGGAAGATTTTCAGATCCAGTTCTTTGATGGAGCTAACTGGGAAGACAATATCGAGAAAATTCGGGGTATCGATGGGAAAAGGGAGTAATTGTGAAGGAAACGGCAACGGCGATCATTTTAGTATTAGGGGCGGTTTTAGATTATCTGGTGGGCGATCCTTGGGGATGGATTCATCCAGTGCAGGTGATGGGGGCGATTATTGCTGTTGCCACCAAAGTTATTCTTAATTGGACGCAGGAAAAAATTCGCCAACGTTTAGCGGGCATAATTCTGGGACTAGGTTTAATTATCTTGGCTGGGGTCTTAACTTGGCTAGGAATCCAATGGTTAGGTCAGGTCAATTTGCTGCTGAGTTACCTAGTACAAGTGATTCTCTTGGCTAGTTGTTTAGCCGGTAGAAGTTTACGCAGGGCTGCCGAAACAGTCATCGCACCTTTACAAGCGGAAAACATCACCTTAGCTCGTTGTCAACTAAGTTTATACGTTGGCCGGGACACAGATAATCTCAGCCGGGAAGAAATCCTCCGCGCCCTCTTAGAAACCGTCAGTGAAAATGGTGTGGATGGAGTTACCGCGCCGCTTTTTTATGCCCTTCTCGGTGCTTTTCTGGGGGTGGGACCAGTTCCCCTCGCTTGCGCTTATAAAGCCGCTAGTACCCTCGATTCGATGATTGGCTATCGTCGGCCTCCCTACACCCATATGGGCTGGTTTAGTGCCAAAAGCGAGGATATTTTGACATGGCTACCCTGTCGTTTAACGGTCTTAACTCTCGCCCTAATTTCGGGCCGGCCGGGGCGGGTTTTAAGCATTTGTTGGCGCGATGCCCGTCGGGATCCTAGTCCTAATTCCGGTTGGAGTGAATGCGTCTACGGGGCGATTTTGGGGGTGCAATTGGGGGGTAAAAATCAATATCGGGGCCAGATTGTGGAAAAACCTTTATTAGGCGATAACCTCAACCCGATTACCGTCAAAACCGTCGAACAGGCTTGGCATTTAACTCGTACTTGTGTATTACTTTGGTTGGCGATCGCTGTTAGCTGCCTAATTGCTAGAGATTTTGCTCAATTTTAGCGACCAGAGGCGACGGGGTTGACGGGGTTGACGCTGCCAGTAACGGATAATCAGGGAGAAGGTCAAGAATAGGGATTGCAGTATCTGTATCTGTCCGCAGAGGCGTTGATAGTTTTGTCGGAGATAATAGGTTTTCGCCCCGGCGATGAGAATATATTCTGGAGCGGGGTAAAAAACGTGGTGTAAACGTCGTTCCACCCGGTTTAAAATTTTGGTCACTCGCCCTAAAATCCGCCGCAATTGCCACAATTTCCAGAGTAGAAAGCAATTAAATAAAGTTAAGCCTAGATTGAAGCCGAGGACAAAAAAGAACATGGTCGAGGCGATGGTCGAGTTATGCCAATTTTAGCCTACATTCTCAACTTGAAAGTGTGGGGGAAATAAATCTAATACTAAATCCCGTTTAAAAGGTGGATTTAGCGTCCTAGGGCGTGTAATCCGTTAATAATTTCGGCACAGCGCTCGGTAACTGCCTGTAAAGCTTCTCTTTTGCTAGAAATCGGTGGCGGTAGCACTTCCCCGATGCGAATAGTTAAGGGAATACTATGGGGAAAAGAAGAGCCTTTGTGAAAAATCTTTTCTGTCCCCCACAAACTGACGGGTAACAGGGGAACTCCCGCTTTAGCGGCAATCATCGCCGCACCTAGTTTTGGTTGATGGATCAATCCGTCCTCGGTGCGGGTTCCCTCCAGAAACACTCCTACTGCCCAACCCGCTGCTAAGGCTGCCATCGCTGCCCGAATTGCCCCGCGATCACCACTGCTGCGTTTGACGGGATAGGCCCCGTAAAGAGCGATCGCCTGTTTTAAAATCGGGATGGTGAATAATTCCTCTTTAGCCATATAAGCCACGGGACGACGCACGGCACAGGATAATAGGGGTGGATCGAAGTAACTAGCGTGATTGCAGACGATAATCAGAGGATGACGCTGGGGGACATTTTCCACTCCGTAAACGCGACCGCGAAAATAGCCGTGTAGGGTGGGGCTAACGATCGACCATTTAAAGAGATGATATAAAACTAAACTGGCAAAAGGTTCTCGCTCTTGAGGCTGGTTCATGACTGACAATTTTTCCCTAGACATGGAAAAGCCCTTGAGAGTCTTGCCGTGTTTCGACCCCAAGGACTTTGCTTTCTTCTCACTCCTCACACAATTAAAACATATAGCAATTTACGGGTTAGGGAAAGGTTAAGGGTGCCGCTTTCTTAACTGGCATAATTACCTACCTAGGGTTGAGAGCGGCAAAAGGATTAGCAAGGTGTGTAATTAATTTTGCCTAGGTACTTAAAAAAAGTTGGGTTAAAATACAAAGGACAAATCTAGTCAAAAAAAGAGAGTTTTTATGGAAAAACAGGTAAATTGTGCTGTAGATTGCCTAAATGGTTGTATTTTAGGCGATAAATGCCCCAATCAAGCCCATGCCGCCGAAGCAGCCAAATTTATTGCCGAAACTTCTTTGGAAAAGATGCTAGAAATGGCAGAAGCCGCTAGACTGAAAAAACTGACGCAACCGACCCAATGGATTATTCCCGATGATTTCTAGGGTTTGGCTGGGGAATGGGGAACGGGTAAGAAAGTCGCTGTACCTGATTACTCCCAATAGCACTATATCAGGTTTTTCCACTGTTGACTGTTCACTGTTGACTGAATAAAAGGCAGACAAGCAAGCATTTTCGGTTATTGAGGATTTTTGGGTTTTCTGGGTTTTTGTTTGCTGGTAGAGAGTAAAGGAGCGGTTAATTTTTCATAGAGTTCAAAGAGGTATTCAATACGATTTAATTCACTGGTGAAAGGTTGGGGACGATAACACAAATCAACGGCTTTGTCAAGTTTTTGGTGAGCTTTGAGCAAGTCGGGAGGCATGGTTAAAGGATCGTATAAATCCGCAAGGCTACTATCAGGATATTTTGCCCTAGTATCTAGCACAGCTTGAGCGCAAGTTTCGACGGTTTGTTTTTGTTTGTCGGTGATATTTTCTGGAAAGGGAAAATTATTATAAACGATGGTGTTTGAATAACGGTAATCACTTTTTAATCTTCCGCAAACATATTTAACCCATGCCATGTGCATCTCTGAAGTAAGAATACCAAATAAAGATAAATCAGCATTGGCAACAAAGAGACAACTATCACTAGCAATATAATCTGGACTAAAGAAACCTATTGGAATATATTTTCTTCTTTCAGATGAGACACGGGGAACAAGTAAATAATTAGTATCAGGTTGTCTATTTTCTCCAAAAAGAGTTGGGAATTTAGATAATTCTTGAGTGGTTTTTCGATTGCTTTCACTTCGCACTTTTCTGACTTCTTCAACTCTTCTATAAATTTCTTTTGACTTCTTTAATTCTTGAGGTTGAATGTTAACAAGCCAAAGACAATAACGAGAATAACCATTAATAAATTCTTGCGCCCCTGTATAGCGTCTTATCCATTTTTCAGCATCAGGTTCATTTTTAACTAATTCTTCTTTTTCAGATTGTGAAAGAATAAGATGACCACCATCGTTTGGCATACTTCCAAAGTTTATGTCTGGAACAGATGAAATGGTTTTTCTTCTACTTAAAATTACCAAGTCACTACCCTCAACTAGGTAAGGATTAATATTTTTAACTTTTCTTTCTGTTGGTTCACCTTTAATATCAGCATAATCAAAAATACGTTTATTGTCAATATCTTCTAGCCCAAAACCAATAATAACACAATGAACTGCGGCCTTTCCTTTTGCTTCATTACTCCAGCTAAAAGTTCGATGGGCAAAATAAATTTTTATTTTATATTTTTGATAAAGCTCTTGCCAAAGAACACCAACTTGTTCACCCTGAGAAATAGAATTTGTGCTAACTAAAGCGCAACGAATTAAACTATTTTGAATAAATTCAGCCGCTTTAATATACCATGCGGTCACATAATCTAAAACACCTGCTCCTTTAACGTCCCCTAAAACACGATTCATATCGGCCTTTTGGTCGGCATTTTGTAACTGTTTTCCCACAAAAGGAGGATTTCCTAAAATAAAATTGAGCTTCTCTTTTGATATAACTTCCTCCCAATCAATCCGCAAGGCATTTCCATGAACAATCTTTGCCGCTTTCTTTAATGGTAAACGCACAAAATATTGACCAAAAGTATTACTAACTTTAATATTCATCTGATGATCAATTAACCCCATCGCCACCTCTGCCACCCTCACCGCAAACTCATCGTATTCAATACCAGCAAACTGATTAACATCTACCTGAATAATAGCACTAATATCTGTTACTAACTGCCCCGTTTTATCTAATTTATCTAACTCTTGTAACACCAAAATCTCTAAATCTCGTAACTCCCGATAGGTAATAATTAAAAAGTTGCCGCAACCACAGGCAGGATCAAGAAAATATAAATTAGCAATCTTTTTCTGAAATTCTAGTAATTTATTGCGATTGCCTTTAACCTTCTCAAATTCTCTGTGTAAATCATCTAAAAATAACGGTTTAATAACCTTTTGAATGTTCTTCTCGGAGGTATAATGCGCCCCTAAATTGCGTCGCTCTTTTGGATTCATTACCGCTTGAAACATAGAACCAAAAATAGCAGGACAAATTTTTCCCCAATCAAAAGCACAAGCTTCTAATAACATGACTCTCATCTTGCTATCAAAAGCCGCTAAGGGTAATGACTCCTCAAATAACTTGCCATTTATGTAGGGAAATTGAGTTAAATTTTCATCGAGATTTTTTAATCTTTTTTCTTCTGGTGTATTCAAAACCTGAAAAACAGAAGCGATGTGCATCGCCAAATCACTGCCATCTTCTTTGGTATGTATATCAATATATTCCCAGAAAATCCCCTGATTAAAAATACCCGTATCATCGGCAAATAAACAAAATAATAAACGCACTAGATAAACTTCCAAATCATACCCCATATAACCAATTTCTTTGAGGCAATCATGAAGTTTTCCCATTAACTCGGCTGCTTGAATATTGACGGAATCTTCGTCTTTATAAACTCGCTTTTCGTAACCAGCAATAAAATCAAATAAATGAACATTATCAACAAAATTACTTAATTCAAATTCCCATTGATTGCCCGAATCTAAATCATATAATTTAAACCGTTGAAAATCCGATACTAAAATATAACGCGGTAACTCATGTTCCTTTAAATTGGGAAAATAATCCTTAGCCTGTTGTGTGGCTTTTTCTAAATCTTTACCCTTCGATTTATGCTCAACTAAAATCGTTCCTTTCCAGAGTAAATCAATAAAACCCTGTTTATTATCTGCTTTTTTTATCGGTTGCTCAAAACTGGCTACCCTACGCCGTGAAATGCCAAAGACATGAAAAAACTCATTCCAAAAAGACTGAGATTCTGCCTTTTCTGAAGTCTCTCCTTGCCACTCTTTTTGAAAAGCGATGGCGCGATTTTTAATTTCATTCCAACTTAAAGGCATGGTTTTAATTCCTTCCCTACCCCCCTACGAGTCGGGGTAGGGAATCTGGCACATTCGTGGAAATAATCTTGATTAAGGTCTCTGGTCTTGATTTTGGGGATAACTGGGGAATAGATCTCTGGGGAAATCCTCGGCACTTAAACAGGTCTGCAAAGCTTGGGAGGGGTTATTTTTGTCCACACCACGACTGACAGCGATAACGCACTCGGAAAAGCGACCGGGTAATAAACTTTGACGACAGGAATCTAAAACCTGTTTAGAAATCCCTAATTTATCGGGTTCCTTGGCTGTTTCCGTTTGTTTGAGGGAATTAGTGGCAAATAAGGCGGCAGCGCGATGGATATCGACCACACAATTACCTAGGTCGATGGGACGACGCACTTGAAAACAAGCTTGCAGAGCCAGATTACCATCGATCGGGGTTTTGGATTTAATCATCACCACACACCGGGATAATTCTTTAGGAATTAATGCTTCTGAACAAGCGGTGGCGGCATCTTCGGGACTGACTCCCGTGCCGACAATCTGACTGATACAGGCGCTAAATTGATTATTTTTGCCAAATGCGATCGCTGTTCGGTTCATTTCTACCAAGCCAAGGGAAATAGTAGCGATCGCGCTCCAACTAGCAATTTTTTTAATATGGTTTTTCATCGTTTGCTCACACCGAAGATTTTAAGGCTAACTGGCCTTGATCTTAACAGATTCAAGGGCAATGATGGGGGGAGGAAATTATGAATTATGAATTATGAATTATGAAGTGGGGAGATGGGGGGAGGAAATTATGAATTATGAATTATGAATTATGAAGTGGGGAGATGGGGGAATGGGGTGATGGGGGAATTTGACTAATACCCCAAAACCCTAACACCCTAACACCCCAAAACCCCAAAACCCAAGGGCCAAAATTAGTATTCTGGTACAGTGGAGAGGGAATTATGAATTATGAAGTGGGGAGATGGGGGGAGGAAAT
>NZ_BDSM01000029.1:0-651 GCF_003112475.1 Microcystis sp. 0824
GATACCTTCAATAAACTAGACTACACAATCTGGTTAATGTTAAGGGCATGGACAGTAACAAGATGCGGTAAAGCGAGCTACAAAAAGCTGAGAAACTATTTCAGACCGGGTACAGTTAAACTCAGCAATGGGAAAGAAAGACAAGAATCTTGGCTATTTAAAACCAAAGATGGTCTTCACTTATGGAAACATAACTGGACACCAATAGTCAGACATACCCTAGTACGCCCCGACGCATCACCTTATGACGGAAATTGGACTTACTGGGCGACCAGACGAGGACAAGCAATCGACACACCGACAAGAGTAGCTAAACTACTTAAGAAGCAACAAGGCAAGTGTAGCCGATGTGGGCAGTATTTCACCCCATCGGATTTAATTGAAGTTGACCACATTCACCCTCTAAGCTTAGGCGGAAAGGATGAATATAAAAACCTTCAACTACTACACCGCCACTGTCACGATAATAAATCGGCATCTGATGGAAGCCTAAATCCATCTGGTTTGACAATTACAGAAGTCAAACTAGATAATACAAGGTTAACCAAAGGAAGTCAAGCTGTATCCTTAACAAGGGAACAGTCAAACTAGGAGCCGTGTGAGGTGAAAGTCTCATGCACGGTTCTGAATGGGAGGGGAGGTCGGTGACGA
>NZ_BDSM01000030.1:0-47149 GCF_003112475.1 Microcystis sp. 0824
TGAATCTGGGGGTGGCTATCGCCGTTACTCTCACCTTGTAAAGATTTATTACAAGTGTATTGACCTTGAGTCCCCTTGCCTGATTTGGTATCGGGTGATACTAAACGTTGGGACATATAAACAGTTATAAGGTTGGTCAGGGTTGACCTCTTAGATTCAGTCGGGGGACTGAAGACCTTACTAGGCGGTTATTTCAGGCATTTCAGCCCTATTTCATGCCTAAACGTTTCGCACACCGCTTCAATTTTAGGGTAATAGTTGCTAAAGTCCGCTAACTTCACCAGTGAACCCACCTAGGGAGAGGTTTTTGATCGCTAAAAAATTCTTTCCTCTCCATAAAAACGATAAAATCTCTATTCTGCAAGCATAAAGAGGCTTCAGGCAAATTTAAAGGCACATTTAAGCCGTATAAATCGAATATTTCCAGTTTTTTCAGCTAATCAAGCCATTAATGGCTTGATTTCTTTGCATCTAACCCAAACAGTATAATTTTTTCTTCGATGTATTGAAATTGTTTTTTATTTCATATAAAATACAATCTCAGAGAAAATACCTAGCAATCTCCCATAAATAAACAAAGGAGCCGATGACATCGTGATCCCTGATCCTAGATCCCCAAAACCGAAAACCCTCTTACCTTTTATTTCTCTAGCTACGGCTGCCGTCGTCACAACGGGAATCGGACTAACTTTTAGTCCCCTATCAGCATCGAGTAAGCTGCTGGCAGCTGCGGATAAAGAGCAAGCTAAACAACAAACCGTGGAAATCACCCTGGTTTCCTACGCGGTGACTCAATCGGCCTACTCAAAAATTATTCCTCTATTCGTCAACAAATGGAAAAGAGAGAAAAAACAGGATGTAGTGATTAAACAGAGTTATGGCGGCTCTGGTTCCCAAACCCGCGCTGTTATCGACGGATTAGATGCAGATGTGGTAAATTTGGCCATCGGTTCCGATGTGGAACGCTTGCAAAAAGCGGGTTTAGTTAACCCCGGTTGGCAGAAAGAACTCCCCAATAACGCCATCGCCACTCGTTCCGTGGTAGCCTTAGTTACTCGTCAGGGCAATCCCAAAGGAATCCGCAACTGGCCAGATCTAGCCAAATCGGGGATTAAAGTCATTACTGCCAACCCGAAAACCTCTGGGGTGGCCCGGTGGAATTTTCTGGCCCTGTGGGGATCGGTAACTCGGACCGGCGGCAATGAAGCACAAGCGACCAATTTCGTCCGCAATGTCTATAAAAACGTGCCTGTACTACCCAAAGATGCCCGGGAAGCCAGCGATGTCTTCTTTAAACAGGATCAGGGGGATGTGCTGCTTAACTACGAAAACGAGGTAATTTTGGCCCGTCAAAAAGGAGAAACCGGGTTTTCCTATACTATTCCTTCGGTCAATGTTTCGATCGATCCGCCTGTGGCCGTAGTGGATAAAATAGTCGATAAACGCAAAACCCGGGAAGTAGCGACAGCTTTTGCCCAATTTCTCTTTACTCCCGAAGCACAGAGGGAATTCGCTAAGGTGGGTTTCCGTCCGGTTAATGCTACTGTGGCTAAAGAGTTTAGTAAACAATATCCAAAAGTGTCGAATCTGTTCCCCTATACGGCGGTCGGTAGTTGGGATGCGATCCAGAAAAAATTCTTCGCTGATGGGGCGATTTTTGACCAAATTCAGCGTTAATTAGTAGTAGGCCGTCAGCCGTCAGCTAGATAGCAGAGATAGTTGATCGCTGACGGCAAAAAAACAGGCTCTCTTGGAGTTATGGTGATAAGCAACTCTTATCGAAGAAAGGACGTACGCCATACTCGAAGAAAGGGCGTACGCTATACGCCCCTACCAATCACACCACGCGCGGCGGTAGGGGCGCAACGCTTGCGCCCATAATGTGACATAGTGAACATTTTTCACCCAATGTCCAAGAGAGCAAAAAAAACAAAGCTGATAGTTAGTAACTAAAAAAAGATGTATCTACTGGACAAAATCAAAAACGGAACCTTGGTATTGATCGGTTACTTATTATCGCCCCTATGTTGGTGGAACGATCTAATTTTTAATCTGCCGATCGCCTACGGTTTCGGTCGTTTAATTGCTTGCTTACACGCCGATTTTTTTCTACCGGCGGCCATGGTTGGTTATTGGTTATCTAATCTTGTGGGAATTCTGCTAATGCAATTCGGGACGAAAGAATTAATCGGTGGAGAGAAACAAGAACGCAATTGGCCAAAAGAATTAAGAAATGGATTACTTTCCTCGACTGCCTATACATTAGTTATTCTGGTCTTAATTCATTTTCAGATATTAGAAATGCCCCTGTTATCCTCGATCGCTACTTTTTCCCCGTGATTCCCAAAACCTACTTAAACAATAGCTTAATTTTCTTAGCCATCTTGTTAACATCGCTAAGTTTTACGGATTTAGCGATCGCTATTGACCGGCATCCCCAAGGATTTGCCTGGGAAAAATCCCTAATGCTATCTATTCATCAAACCACTAATTTAAACCTAAATTTTTTGGCCATAAAACTAACGGGATTAGGTACTTATTGGGGAGTGGCTCCGATACTAACAATTTTACTGCTGATTTTTGCTATAAAAAAATACTGGTATGGGTTCGCTTATCTCCTTGTGACCATGGCGGGAGGTTGGGCAATTAGTTATAATCTCAAGATTTTTTTTCATCGAAACCGCCCGCAATTTTGGCAGTTATTTTATCCGTTACCCGATGATTTTGCCTTCCCTAGCGGTCATGCTTTATTTAGTTCCCTGTTAGTGGTTTCTTTACTGATCCTATCTTGGAGAACGCGCTGGTTTTTCGGGGTAGTTTTACTGGGGATTCCCTTCCTCTTAGTTATTGCTTGGACTCGTCTTTATTTAGGTGTTCACTTTCCTAGTGATATCCTTGCCTCTTGGCTTTTAGCGCTCGCTTGGTCTTTCCTAGTTCATATCTGGTGGCAACAGTTATTAGAGACACCCAAGGCGATCAACACCCAAGAAGAAATTAATAATTAGGGTTGGCTGAATATCAGTGAAAGCTTTGCTAGAAAATGGTTTAGGGACTTTTGTTTTCAAGAAAAGTGCCAAAGACAAACGTTGATCAATCGATCCGAGGGACTCAAAACCCTTGCACTTTCCGGAGGCGATTGCAAAGGGTTACGCTTCTCAGTGTGCGAGGTTATTCTGTTATTCTGACTTCCCCTCCTGACTACTGACTACTGACTACTGGCTCCTCACCCCACCAACAAACTTTTTTAGCAAACCCTAATTAATCGGCCTACTTGCTGCAAAAAAAATATCACGTTATACCTAAATTTTTGGAGAAAGCTAATCAAAGCCCTATATTAATTATCGTTTGATATTCGTCGCTGACACTGAATCATGAAACCAAAACTGCGTCAAGGGAAGGGTCTATCCCTGGGACGGTTTCACAGCCGTCCCCTTGCTTTTTTCACTTTAGTTCTCCTCTGCATTTTAACCTTTACCTTAGCCCCGTCATCGCCCCTGATGGCCACGTCTAAATCTGAGACTAAGATAGACTTTGTATCGCCGGTTTGGGTAGCACAAAATCTCAACGATCCGAAGTTAAAAATTCTCGATGTGCGGATTAATCCTTTGGAATATATCACTGGTCATTTACCGAAAGCGGTGAATATAGCCGATCAAGGCTATTCTGTCTTTGACAATGTAGCTGCGTTATGCCGAGATTGGACATTCTGTCAATAAAAAGCTTTTTAGTTTTTATTCTCTTGTAAGGAAAAATCTTTCGCCTACATAACATAAAATAAAAGAAATACAGGTAAAAGATTTTTCAATTTTTTTTTTATTTTCAATAGTTAATACTGCTTTTGTAAAATCACTTGTCCTGTAGATGTATCTACAAGTTGAACGGAACTGATTCTTATAAATAATTGATGAGCCATGATATCACTTACAAAAGTAGAACCTGTTGCTTGTGCTAATATTCTAGACAATTCATCTTGAGGGCATGGACGGCCGAAAATTTCCCTCTCTTTTTTATAATACGGAACGACAGGTTTAAATTTAACAATAAACCTTAACTTATCATTAAGTGATTTTTCATCCGCTTCAACATATTTTTTGGCTTCTTCTGGAGAGAGAGCAAATTGATAGGTTAAAGCGTAACTTTGATCTTCGGAAAGCATTAAAATATATCGATCACTATTAGCATACTGAACAGTATAGTTGAATGTCGCACCAAATCCATTCTGACAAACTATATTACCTCGATTTTTACTTTTAACAACTTCCTTGTAAACTATATGCTTGTCAAACAAGAATTTTTCGTTCCTAAATCCGTAACTGTAATCTAAATTAACTTTTATTGTTTTGGAGTTTATATCGTATTCATATTTCTTGCTTGGCTTAACAACTATTTGATATTCACCAAGATTGTGGTTTATTGAAATCAAGCGATTTCTATATTGTTGTTCCGTTTCAAAATTACTTTTCTCCCAGTTAATCGTTTCGCTAATTTTTTTGGCTTGAGAATAAACAGGGAATAAGTTATCTGTTAGTGTGGACGACTGAAGAGAAAATGGAACTACTGCCAAAATCCCTAAAAAAGTCGCAAATGTACTGGTCAGTAGCCTTAAACTCATGATTGATAACCAACCTTTTTAGACTGCATTTCTAAAAATTGTATATTTTACGGCGGGGAGTGTCAAGCTCGTTGTGTTTAACCATCTTGCCCAAGATGGTTTTTTTGTTAGGGTAGGTTCCCGAGGACGACCAAGTTAGACGGACGCAAAAAAACCTCGGCGCTCATCCCGAGGTGAATTTAGGAGATTTGAGCTTGTGTTGACGTGAAGTTGACGTAAATTAGCTAAGGGCGTTGATCACATAATCAATGTAGGAATTAGCTTCTACAGCAGCATCCCCACTTAATCCGTGATTGGTTTTGATGTATTTTAAGGCTTCGATATACCAGCTAGGAGATAGTTCAAAGGCACTATTAATTTCACTCAAACCGGCGACTAGATATTCATCGATCGGGCCCGTACCGCCTACCACGAGGGCATAGGTGATAATTCGGATATAGTAGCCGATATCGCGAACGCACTTGGATTTCCCCCGCTCATCGTAGGCATAGTTCGGCCCCTGGAGTTGGGTGGTGTAGGGAAATTTTTGATAGACAGCGTTGGCTGCTTCTTGGGCTAAACTGGGGGCCTTTTGGGCGAGGATTTTTACCCCTTCTAGGGTGATGGCGGCCTGACGGAAACGACCGAACGCCACTTGTAATTCAGCACTGCTGAGAAAACGGCCTTGGGAATCGGCAGTAGCCACAGCTTCGGTTAAAGGTGTCTTGGTCATCGATGGAATTGCTCCTACAAAAGTTTAATCGGATTTAGAGAAGAAAGTCACAGCATCAGGAAACTGCCGCCGCCGCTCGATCGAAGTAAGAAGCGACTTCTGCTAGTAAAGAACTGCAATCCCCGCGAGTGATCCCGTTGGGATCGGCCGCTAGGGCAAGGGAAGCGTCTTTGAGCTTGAGAATTCCGGCCGCAACAGAAGCTCCCGGAACTCCTAGGGCGACGTAGGTTTCCCGGAGACCGTTCAAGGCGCGATCATCAAGGATGCTGGCATCGCCGGTGAAGGTGGCATAGGTAACGTAGCGCAGGATAATTTCCAAATCCCGCAAGCAGGCGGCGGCACGACGGTTTGTATAGGCGTTGCCACCGGGGGCAACTAAAACGGGCTGTTCTGAAAACAAACTACGCGCGGCATCGGTAACGATCGCAGAAGAATTACTGGAAAGACGATTGACCACATCGACCCGTTTATTACCATCTTTGACGAAGGCAATTAGGGCATTGACTTGATTCTCGCTCAGGTATTCCCCCCGGGTATCGGCCTGAGAAACGACTTTGGCAAAGGCATCTAACACCATAGTTTTCATCTCCTATAATGATGATTGGTTTCGGCAAAATATCGAGGTTGATTTCTCTGGCTTTTCTTTATTTTTTCCGATAAAGTATCTAGGAGTTTTTTTCTTGGGACTATACTATCGTCCTTGAAAAAAGTTTTACTCTCCCTTGGCCAGATTTTTTTGTATATCGAGGAACAATTCTTGTTAATTGAATTTAGCGTTGATAGGCGCTTCCAGACATACTTCGTTTTTGCCATGAATTATTTTATAGACCATATTTACACCTTTATTTATTAAAAATTGTTTCCTAAAAAAGCAGCAAAAAAATAATTTTTTAGGATAAATCTCAGAAAACTTTCTTAAATGTGTAAACCTATACTAAGAAAAAGTATCGCTCTTTTCATCTCTCTAATAATTCGTTTAAGTTGTTTAAAGAAATGTGCTTTTATATACTAATAATAGTTCACTAAATTAAGAGAAATTTCCCAAGACAACTTTGCCGATTGTGCTTCGATATACAAAAAAAGTGGCAAGGCAAAAAAATCGACAGGGATAATCCCCGCCGACGTTGTCAGAGGTGCCAACACCAGCATTTCGCAGTGTACTCCGACTTAAAAAGTATTGTAAAACATCTTAAATACATATATAATCAAAAATAGCCAACAAGTATAAAGCAAGTGGGATTATGCCGATCGCAAGAGACATCACCCAATTGGTAGGAAGGACTCCCCTAGTCCAACTGAATCGAATCCCAGTAGCAGAGGGAGTAAAAGCCCGCATCGTCGTCAAACTGGAAAGTATGAACCCCGCCGCCTCGGTTAAAGATCGCATCGGGGTCAGTATGGTGGAGGACGCGGAAGCCGCCGGACTAATTCACCCCGATAAAACAATTCTGGTGGAACCCACTTCCGGCAATACCGGCATCGCCCTGGCCATGGTAGCCGCTGCCAAAGGCTATCGCTTAGTCCTGACTATGCCCGAAACCATGAGTTTAGAACGACGGGCAATGTTAAAAGCCTACGGAGCGCAATTAGAATTAACCCCGGGTAGCCAGGGCATGAAAGGAGCGATCGCCCGGGCCGAGGAAATAGTCGAAAACACCCCCAACGCCTATAGTTTGCAACAGTTCCGCAACCCGGCTAACCCGAAAATTCACCGAGAAACCACTGCCGAAGAAATCTGGACCGATACCGATGGTCTGGTAGATATCGTTATCGGTGGTGTGGGAACCGGGGGAACCATTACCGGTATTGCCGAAACCATTAAACCCCGTCGTCTCCAATTTCAAGCGATCGCAGTTGAACCCTCTAATAGTCCCGTCTTATCGGGAGGACCACCCGGACCGCACAAAATCCAAGGCATCGGGGCCGGTTTTATCCCAGCCATTTTCCGACCGGAATTAATCGATGAGGTGATTATCGTCGATGATACAGAGGCTTTCACCTACGCGCGACGGTTAGCTCGTCAGGAGGGACTACTATCGGGCATCTCGGCCGGGGCGGCTTTATGGGCGGCGATTCAGGTGGGCAAAAGACCCGAAAACGAAGATAAATTAATCGTCATGATTCAGCCTAGTTTTGGGGAACGTTACCTCAGCACGGCCCTGTTTAAAGACCTCGAAGATATCGACTAATAGGACAATAAATCGATGGAATTTGCAACGAGGGCAATTCATGGGGGGCAAGAACCAGACTCTAGCCATGGGGCGGTAACGGTTCCCATTTATTCCACTTCCACCTATAACACCGGCTTTACTACGATTATCGATCGGGATCGAGATTAGGCGAAGTTTTTATCTCATTTGATGGGTTAAGCAATGTTTTTTGACTCGGAAGATTGGCAAACGATTATTTTTCGGCTGAGTATGGCTATGGCCGTCGGCTGTCTGATTGGTTATAACCGACAGCGAGGCGGTCGTCCCGCCGGATTGAGAACTTTTATCATCGTTAGTCTCGGGGCTGCCATGTTCGTGATGATTCCCCTACAAGCGGAGGGAGATGTGGGTTATGCGTCTTCTAATGCTCTCAGTCGTACTATTCAAGGGGTCGCTTCTGGTGTCGGTTTTTTAGGGGCGGGAATCATCCTACAACAATCCCATCGGGAACTAAATAAGATACAAGTAAAAGGCTTGACTTCGGCGGCGACTATCTGGTTAGCGGCAGGATTAGGGGCCGCTTCTGGTTGCGGTTTATGGCAGATGGTTCTCGTGGGAACTTTTTTCACTCTCTGCACCCTCAGTGGCATTAAACGACTGAAGAAAAAACAACCTTTAGCCAAATATATTAAGGGTCGGAAGAAAATATCTCCGATCAATCAAGAAATAGACTCATCGGATAGTTCAGCATCTCATTAATAAAAAAAGCGATAAAAATTATTTTTTTATTAAGAGAGTAAAAGCTTCTTTATAATGACTTTTGAATTAAAAAGTTTATATTTTGTCTAGAATTTATCGGTTAAAAATATAATGAATTTTTTATAAAATTTTCTATATATAAATAATACACAAGTATTTTTTATGATAACATTTAGATAAAGTAACTAATTTTTCTAAACAGGAGAAAATTAAATCATGATCAACCGAAATAAGAGCTTTCAAAGCATCAAAAATCAAGTTTTCCGGCTGCTGATTTTCCTCTTAACTATCACTTTGCTCCTCGGGGGAAGAGGAAATGCGATCGCCTTGTCACTACTCCCCGAACAGTTGGCCGTCATCGACCGTGCAACGGCAACCGGTGGCACCGTGGTGGAACCAGTCAAGAAAAAAAATGAGGTTTCTAGGCCAAAAATTCTCGAAGATGCCCAAATTGCCTATGAAAAAGCCATCCAAGCGACAAAATCGGCTATTGATGACCTAAATGCTCAACTAGCCGCCCCTTCTCTCGACAAGAATATTATCGAAGCTCAACAGGACAACCTAGAGGACTTAGCAGATAATATTGACAATCTAGGGGAAAAAGTGAGCAAATTAGGCAAAAAATTGACCGAATCTGGGGCTAAACTCAGTGAAACCCTGCAAAACAACCTTATTACCCTAGAAAATAGCCTCGTTAATACCTCCGAGACGATCGATATCTTAGCCGACGACACCGAACGACTCAAAGACAATGCTTCCCCTTTCCTGAAAACTCGCGTAGAAAAGACCATCGACGCGGTTAAACAGACTCTACAGGAAAGCGATCGAGCTTGGCAAGAACTGATCTCCTCGGCCACAACGGAACTGGAGAAGACTAGCACCCCGAAATAAATAGGGCTTGTAAAGGCATAAAATCGGTCTTTTTTGGGGTAATTATCGTTTTTACCCCAAAATTCCCCAAAAGCCTTAACTCGTCTAAAAAACCCCTTTCTCGACGGCCTCGTGCTTTTGACTAGCTAAGTACCTAATCAAAATTAATTACCAATCATGACGCTTACCTACCAACCACCAACCCCCCATCGCTGGCACTTTGATAATCGGGCAATTTTGCCCCTCAGAAATCCTAATTTCTGGAAAATCGAGAGTGGAGTCGTGAAAACCTCCACCTGGTTAGAAGATGGAACCCTAATCGTCTTGGGATTGTGGGGACCCGGCAGTTTTGTTGGCAAAACCCTAGAGAGAGTCAATCCCTATCAAGTTGAGTGCATTAGTCCTGTGGAAGCAGTTTCCTTTTCCGCAGTTGAGAGTTATCAAATGGCAGAAATTCTGCTGTCTCATCTTCAGCAAGCACAAGAACTAAGTATTATTCGTAGCTACAAACGTACTGATGTTATGGTCTTGAAATTACTGTCATGGTTAGGCAATCAATTTGGCAAACAAACTGGTAACGGACAATTAATTGATGTGCGTCTAACTCATCAGGATATCGCTGACTTATTAGGAACTACTAGAGTCACAATTACCCGCGCACTTAATCATCTTGAACAACAGGGGGCTGTGGAACGTCTTCCCGTCCATCGTCTTCTTTTACGAGAGGAGGAAATCTGGCACTATGAGATTTAGAATGGGAAGGATTATCTCTTTTTTCAATCTATGAATTGGTTAGTAGCCCTTTTAATTACTAGCGTGACGAGTTTTGTGGCCACAAATCTTGATGATCTGATGGTGCTAATGTTGTTTTTCTCGCGACTTAATGCTAATTTTCGACCTCGACACCTGATTGTTGGTCAATACCTCGGTTTTACCCTGATTCTTCTAGCTAGTTCCCTCGGTTTACTATTTGGGTTACTGGTTTCTAAAGAATGGATTGGTCTATTAGGATTTATTCCTTTGATTATCGGCATTAAACAACTTTTGTCAAGGGAAAATGAAGATTACATTCAAGAAGTAAGAGAAGATGTTAATTATTCTAAAAATCGCTCCTTTTTTCCTCGTTTTCCCTCCCAAACCTATTACGTTGCTGCCGTGACTGTGGCTAATGGTGGTGATAATATTGGTATTTATACCTCTCTTTTTGCCAATAATTCCCCGATGCACGTCTTAATTATCATGATAATTTTTTATCTCATGATGGGAATTTGGTGCGTCCTAGCCTATTTTTTGATTACCCATCCCAGGATAGCTAAAGTGGTGACAAACTACGGACATAAAATTAGTCCTTTTATCTATATTGTTCTAGGTATTTATATCTTAATTGACAGTAAATCCTATCGTTTATTTCTAATGTCTTAACCAAGAATGCCTAAAAATCGTCTTTTAGCTAGACCAAGTAATATCTTTTTTTTGCTATTAATTTTGGCGATTATTTTTAATCCTTTCGTGATTGTCAATGCGGGAGAAAGAGGGGTTTTAATGGTCTTTGGTCAAGTACAGGAGAAAATACTTAATGAGGGCATTCATGGGATTATTCCCGTTGTTAACACGGTAAAAAAACTAAGTGTGAGAATCCAAAAACAACAGATAGCGGCCGAAGCTTCCTCCAAAGACCTACAGGAAGTATTTACAGATGTGGCCCTGAATTGGCATATTTTAGCATCAGAAGTTAATACTATTTTTCAACAAATTGGCGATGAAACGGCTGTCATCGAACGAGTGATCGATCCAGCAGTGGAGGAAATTCTCAAGGCAGTTATGGCTAAATATACCGCCGAAGAATTAATTACTAAACGGGAGGAGGTGAAAGGGGAAGTAGATATTCGTTTGAGCGAAAGACTGAAAAATTATCATATCGGTGTCGATGATATTTCTTTGGTTCATGTCAACTTTTCTGATCGCTTTACCGATGCAGTGGAAGCCAAACAAATTGCCGAACAGGAGGCCAAAAAAGCCGGTTTTATGGTGCTGAAAGCTCTGAAAGAATCGGAAGTAAAAATCAATCTGGCTAAGGGAGAGGCGGCAGCTCATCGCATTCTCCAAGATTCCTTAAGTCCAGAAGTTTTACAGAACAAAGCGATCGAAAGATGGGACGGCAAACTCCCTTTATTTATGGATGATAATCTGCTCAAGTCCCTTGAATTGGTTAAAGATAAGCGAAAAACTAGATGATAAAAACAATTTATTAAAACCAGAAGAAAGAATACTTGATTTTATTGAACTTGACTGCGAGGAACTCCTCTATGCTGTTTAAATCCCGAAAGACAAAGCAGAAATTTAACCCTGATTACTGGCGAGATCATTCGGCCAACGAACGCACCTATCTGTCTTGGATGCGCGCTTCCATCGCTTTGATGGGTTTTGGTCTGGTGATTTTGCGTTTACGAACAGCATCTTCGTCATCTCTAGGACTAGGTTGGTTGTTGGGTTTTGTCTTCGCTATGGTGGGATTATTAACCGTTGTCATCGCCACGCGCCGGTATTTTCTCATCCGGCGAGCGATCGATAATAATAGCTACGAACCCGCTCAAGTCTGGATTATTTGCTTTAGTATAGCGATCGCCTGTCTAGGATCGGGAATTCTCTATTTTGTCGCCACCAGTCCCGATAGCGGTGGAGTGGAAAGCATCGGTTTCGGTTAAAACCCCATCCTCGCACGGAGCGGGATGGGGAGAAAATTGCTCGATACAGGCGGTAAAATCCAGATAACTACTTAGAATTACCCATTTTCCGACCTTTCCCAAGAAGGGGCAAAAGGTGGACAAATTAAAGGACAGGCGCGCCAATGACTGTGGACAGGGACTCCCAAGCGTTGACAATAGCCGTTTCCTCTCCCCTGAAACTTATAAAACCGACAGTAACGACAGGTGGAGGAACAACTGGCAACTTTCGGGAGAGGATTTCCCGTGGTTTCGATCGCTGTTAGTTTTGGGGATAGGGTGGAAATGGTGTCTAGCAAGGAAGTCTCCAAGGCTAACGGGGTTCACTAGCGACTCTTACCGTACCTAGTCCCAAATTATGTCACAGTCGCCCATCCTCCCGGAGTATAACGATTGACACGCTCCTAAAAAATTGAGAAAATCCCTTGCTGCCAGAACTATTCCACCACAACACGCTTAGAAAAGCCCCAACTTAACGAGATCGCCACCATCATCAATACCATCCACTCTGGCGGTAAATAGGTGGGTTGACAAGCTTTTAATAACAGTCTTCCCCCTACCGCTAAAACCGTCAGATAGGCCGCATCTTGTAGGTAAACAAACTCAGCCAACCACCTGACAAATAAACCGGTCAAAAATCGTAGGGCTAACATTCCCAAAATACCACCAGTCAGGAGAATCCAGAATCGATCGGTTAGGGCGATCGCTGTGGTGACACTATCGAGGGAAAAAGCCAGATCCGTAAAAGCAATCAGAACAATAACACGGCCAAAAGACTCTATTGCGAGATTAGTGGCAAAATTTTGGTCTTCTATTTCTACATCTAAAAATTTCTGGCAAAAATGCTTACCCGCTAACCAGAGCAGATAAATAGCACCCAGTACCTCCACCTGCCAGAATTTAACTGTCCAACTGGCACTCACTAACATGGCAACTCTTAACACAAATGCCGCCGCTAATCCCCAGTTTAAAGCTTGGCGTTGTTGTCTGGGGTCGGGAAGTTCTCGCACTAAAGCGGCCAGGGCGACGGCATTATCGGCCGATAGAATAGTTTCTAAGACTGCCAGGGTGAGAATAGTGCCGCAAGTGGTTAGAGAGAGATTTTCAGCTATATCGAGAATTTGAGGGGACATATAATTATATTTTTACTTTTATGACGTTGTAGATGCGTCTTGGTATTTCCTGCTAGGATTCTTGACTATTTTTTTGTCGGTATAAATTTAAGGTCAAGTTCTTGAGCTTGCGATCGAGGGTGAGATTGCTGACCACACTCTCCTTGATCAGGATTTTGGCCAGACACTATCATCTTAGGTAGGGGACAAGCATAAAAGCAAATATTCTTAATTGTCGTTTTAATAAATAAAAGTGATGGAACGGCGAGGGGGCTTCCCAGCTTTGCATAAAGGGAATTTATGGATTTAAAAACAAAGAATATTTGTTTTTATTAAAGCCATTGCCTAGAGTGAAAAGAGAGACTCAAAAGGAAATCAAAAACGATCAAACCGACGCTACTGACAGCTTTTTGTCTATTGCTACTGGTGGTCTCTTCTCGGAAAAATTTGCTATGATATAGGGACTTCTTTAGTATTTGGTAAAAATAACCATAAGTGCCACCGTGTTCACAACTGTTCAACCCGCAAATCGATCGAGCTTACCTGATGACCTATTTACAGCAATTAAAGAGCTTAAACGGGAATTAAACGCTGTTATTCTGGCTCACTACTATCAAAATTCTGACATACAGGATATAGCTGATTATATTGGTGATTCTCTAGGTTTATCCCAGCAGGCTGCCCAAACCCCAGCAGACGTGATCGTATTTGCGGGGGTTCACTTCATGGGAGAGACAGCTAAAATCTTAAATCCGGATAAGTTGGTATTGCTGCCGGATTTAGATGCAGGATGTTCTTTAGCTGATAGTTGTCATCCTCAAGATTTTGCTCGTTTTAAAGCCCAATATCCCGATCATATCGTGATTTCCTATATTAATTGCAGTGCAGAAATTAAAGCCATGAGTGATATTATTTGCACCAGTTCCAATGCAGTCAAAATAGTTAATCAAATCCCTGTCAATCAACCGATTATCTTCGCTCCTGATCGCAATTTGGGCCGTTACGTCAGTCAGCAAACTGGTAGAGATTTAGTTCTCTGGCAGGGTAGTTGTCTTGTCCATGAAACTTTTTCCGAACGCAAGATAATAGAATTAAAAGTCGCCCATCCCCAAGCAAAAATTATCGCCCATCCTGAGTGTGAACCATCGGTTTTACGCCATGCCGATTATATTGGTTCTACGACGGCACTATTAAATTATTCTCTAAAAAGTTCTGAAAAAACCTTTATTGTCGTCACAGAACCGGGGATTATTCACCAGATGCAAAAATCAGCCCCAGAGAAAGTATTTATCCCCGCACCAGCTTTGAATAACTGTGCTTGTAATGAGTGTCCCTACATGAGACTGAACACTCTCGAAAAATTGTATCTCTGTATGCGAGATAAAACTCCAGAAATTACTATTTCTGAAGATTTAAGAGTTAAGGCACTGTTGCCGATTCAAAGAATGTTAGAAATGTCTTAATCAGTTATCGGTTATCAGTTATCAGTTCATGAGACATATCCAAAAATTATAACTCAATCAGAGCTTGCTTTGATAATCTGTACTAATAATTAGTTCGATGCTAAAATGTATATCTATTATTGCTAATTCAATTTAACTGAAAAAATCTGTGGACATTAAAATCATTTTTATTTGGGTAAGTTGCTTGTCTAGACAAAATTTTAGTCTTGAGATGATATTAATTCGAGGTCAACTGATTACTGATTACTGTTCACTGAAATGCTGAAGATAAATTTTTTCATTGTGTTTGATCGATTGAAAAAAATCGACAATGGGACGGGGATAATTAACCCCTAAAATCACCCCATAACGCTTTTGTTCCTCTGGAGATAATTTATAAGGTTCGTGAACTTTATCGCCTTTTATTAGGGCTAATTCGGGCAACCAGTGACGTAAATAATCACCTTTTGGATCATAATCTCTCGACTGTTTAGGGATATTAAAATAACGAAATCCTCGCGCGTCATTACCGACACCAGCAGTGTAATTCCAATTACCCCAATTACTACAAACATCGTAATCAATTAATAATGACTCGAACCATTCTGCTCCTAGTCGCCAATCAATACCGAGATTTTTGGTCAGAAAACTAGCGACATTTTGCCGGCCACGATTCGACATAAATCCTGTAGCGGCTAACTCTCTCATATTAGCATCTACAAGGGGATAACCGGTTTTTCCCTCACACCAAAGATTAAATCTTTCCCAATCTTCTAGCCAAGGTAAATTAAGTTCTTGCAAACCATATTTATAGAAGATTTTATTCCCGTGTTTACTGCAAATAAATCGGAAAAAATCTCGCCATAATAATTCAAAAATCAGCCAATAGGTAGAGTCATTTTTTACTCTTGTTTGCTCATATTTTTGTACTTCCTCATAGATATAACGGGGGGAAAGACAGCCAAAACTTAACCAAGCTGAGAATTTTGAGGAATAATTAGTCCCTAACATTTCATTGCGGGTTTCTTTATAGGTTTTTAAGGAATCACTATCCCAAATATATTCCTTAACCCGTGATTTTCCTGCCATTTCACCCCCTTGAAACGACAAAACACCTCCCCGGTCTAGAATTAGTTCTGTTAAGCCTAAATCGTTTAAACTAGGAAGGTTTCCCAACTCTATTTTAGGTAATTTTGTCAACTTTTTCGGACTGGGATAAGTTGTTCTTATTTCCCAATGACGTTCTACTTGTTTACGAAAATTAGTAAATAATTCCGGCAGTTGATTAAGGGTAAAAGGTAAATCATCAGGATGACATAAAGTGGCTGTCCAAAAAGTTTTTATCTGCACGGGAAACCCAGATAAAGCCTGATTTACCGCTTTTTCTACCGCTAATTCCTCTGCTGTTACCTCTTGATGATAATAAACCTTGGCTATCTGTAATTGTTGAACTAATTGCGGTATAATTTCTTCTGGTTTTCCCCGTCGGATAATTAAATTACCGCCTAAACCTTCCAGAGATTGTCGTAAATCTGCTACGCTTTCTAATAAAAATTTAGCTCGGAACTTGCCAGTTTTTGGAAACCCGTAGGAAGTAAGACCAAATTGACGCTCATCAAAACAATAGAAGGGAATTATCTCTAATTGTTCTTGAATGGCTCGATAAATTGCCTCGTGATCGTGAACTCGCAGATCATTACGATACCAGATTAAAACCCGCATTTAAGTAGTTAGGTGTTAAAAACCATCAGACACCCCCCTTATTAAGGGGGGATTAAGGGGGGATCGGCACCCCCCTTATTAAGGGGGGATTAAGGGGGGATCGAAGCCAAAATCTATCTTTATTGTAATTATCTCTTCCCGTAGTAATGGCCATAGTAACGATAATTGTGGTCTTTCCGACTAACATTATTAGCCACTAAGCCTAACACGGAAATGTGGGATAATCTCAGATCTTCGAGCAGATTTTTAAGCACAAAGCGATCAGTTTTGCCCAGTTTGGTGACGAGAATCAGTCCGGTGGCCATGGCGGCGAGAATTTTGGCATCGGCAAAAGCGGCGAGCGGTGGTACATCGTAGATAATTAGATCGAAGGCGTGGTCTTGCTGTAATTGCGAGATCATCTCCTCCATTCTCTGGGAAGAAAGCAAGCGGGTTGGATCTGGGGGAATTGAACCGGCGGTAAGAATCGATAAATTCTCGTAGCGGGGTAGGGATTGAATTGCCTCGTTCCAATCGAGACCCTCGGCGAGGACATTACTGAGTCCGTGGTCGTTATCGAGATTAAGTCGCAGGTGAATCTGGGGACGCCGCAGGTCGGCATCCACCAGTAAGACTCTTTGTCCCATACGAGCGGCCGCTTTAGCGATATTTATTGCCATGGTGGTTTTACCATCTCCCGGTGATACAGAACTAATCACGAGGGACTTGAGGGGGGAATCGGAACCGAGGAGGCGAATATTGGTATTAAGAGTGCGGAAAGCTTCCGAGAAGGGGGAGAAATTATAGTAGGAGGGGTTTTCGTCGGCCGATTTTAGAGTGGTATTAGAGATAGCAACTTTGCGATCGCCGACTGTTAACTGGGGTAGGGCGGCGGTCACTTTGTCGATCGTACCGAGGTCTTTTTGCCAGGGAATTGCACCTAAAAGGGGTAGTTTGGTATCTTCTTTTAGTTCATCTGCACTATGATGAACGGGGTCTAATCTTTCGGCTAAAAAGGCCGCCCCTATACCTAGTAACAGGCCACCAATAACCCCTAAAGCCAGATTTCGCGTGGGTTTAGGGGAAACGAACTCTTCCCCTACTTCTGGAGGGGAAATTAGTTGCCAAGGCACCACTTGTTGTGCCACCTTGAGTTGGAGTTTTTGTTGTTCCTCCAGAAAACGGCCGAGACTGGTGGTGGCAATTTCCAATTCTCGCTGCAAATCCGTATAACGACGGGCTAAAACCGCCAGATTTTTGACCGAGCCTTTCTGTTGTTCGAGGGCCCGGGCAAGGGATTTTACCTTAATTTCTAGGGTTTGGCGACTGTTAGCGGCTTCCACCAATTGTTGGGTTAATTGTACCCGCAAAGCGCTCTGTGACACCAAAGCTGGGGAATTACCCACTGTCTGGGGCAGTTTTTCTCCTAGGGTTCTCTGGGCTTCGTTTTGCAGTAGGGGCAGTAAATTAGCCCGTTTTTCCTCTAGGGTGGCGATTATCGGGCTATCCTTGGCAAAAACTGCCGATTGTTTGGCCAGTTCCACTTCTACTTCCTGCAGCTGCTTGAGCAAATCTTGATAACCGGGAGATTCACTGAGATAAGTAGCGATAATTGCTTGATCGGGGGCTAATCCCACCTGTTGCTGTAAAGCTTGATAACGAGAGTTAATTTCGTTAAGGGCGACTTGGGCGACTCTGTACTCCTGCTCGATACTGGTTAACTGTTGCGATAAACGAGTTGCTTCTTTATCAGGATCGAGGAAATTGTATTGCTGCCGGAATTGCTGCATTTGTTTTTGTAGAGAATTAACTCGTTCCCGCAGCACGGGCAATTGAGCGTTAACAAAGTCTAAGCCTTGATTAATTTCGGTCTTCCGTTCCTGAGAACTATATTTGAGGTAATGACGGGCTAAATTATCTAAAACCAGCTTAATTTTTTCCGGTTCCTCATCTTGATAGGAAATTTCTAAAACTTTCGTATCTTTTAACTGACTAATTTCGAGATCAGATTTGCCAGTTTTATTAATTAAATCACTGTAGGTAAAATCGGGATACTTAGGAGTTATTTTACTAAGGATGGGGTTAAGGAGTTGAGGACTGGTTAAAACGGCGATTTGGGTATCATAATCGATGTCTTCACCCCCCAACTGAGGTAGGATATCTTGGGTTGCCAACCTGAGAGAATTTTTATTTTCCTCGATGGGTTGACCGATAAGCAGCAGGAATTTACCTTGATAGATAGGGGTTTTTAAGAAAGTATAAACAGCAATCGCACCCGTCACCCCTAGGGTGATGCCAGCGATTAACCACCAGCGATGCTTGATGACGGAAAGGATTTGACGCAGGTTAACTTCCTCTTCTTCCTGCGTCAGGGAGGGGATAAAAGCCGGTTGAGCAAAAACTGGCAGATTTTCTGGGCTTTGAAAACCCAAAGCCCCGTTTTGTCGGTTGTTCATCGCCCCGTTTTGTTGGTTGTTCATCATTAATCAAATAGTCAAGGGATAACTCTATTAAAAGATTTTGCGGTAGCAATCTGGCTCGATCAATCACCGCTTAATCATAACACCGTGCTACAATGATAACCCTAGTTTTTCCAGTAATTACCAAATAAGGTGCGTTTAACCTAGTCAATGCCACTGGCTGCTTGACATACCCCCCCTGAACGGTTACAAATTGTGTGCTATCCTGCCACAAGCTAAACCGCCATAACCACCATCACACGAGAGCCTAAATGACAATCCCATTAGCACCTCGCATCTCTGATACTTTACCCCCCATTACCTGGGAGAAATTGCCAGCGGATTTTGTCCTCCCTGATGAACCAGTGGAAAGCACCCTACAACCCCTGCTCGCGGCGGCTTTGCGAGAATCTTTAGAATTAGCCAGTTTAATTGTGGAAGCGAGTCTTATTGCTTCTAATTTTGGCATTTGCGCCACCGTTAGCGGTAAGACAGTAGTAAAAGCTCCCGATTGGGTTTATGTACCCGCAGTAGCACCTATCCGAGAAGGAGAAATTCGCCGCAGCTACACGCCTCATGCAGAAGGGGAAGTGCCAGCAATTGTCATGGAATTCATCTCAGAAACAGAGGGAGGGGAGTATTCTATCAATCCCCACTATCCCTATGGCAAGTGGTATTTCTACGAGCGAATCTTACAAGTACCTCTCTATATTATTTTTCAACCACAAACCGGAGAATTAGAAGTTTATCGCTTAGTAGCAGGGAAGTATGAGTTACAGAAAGCGGATGAGAATCATCGTTACTGGCTGGCAGAAATCGGTTTATTTCTAGGAGTATGGCAGGGGAAAAAAGCAGCAGTAACGGCTCATTGGTTGCGATGGTGGGATCAATCAGGTAATTTACTATTGTGGGGTAGTGAACGGATTGAACAGGAGCGGGAAAGAGCCGAACAAGCTGAACGGCGGGCTGAGGGAGAAAAAGCTAGGGCAGACAGATTGGCGGCACAGCTGAAGGCCATAGGAATTGACTTGGAGGCTGAATGAATAATCTAGAAAATGGTCAAGTTAAGGGTATCGGTGGTATAGTGTCAATGTCTATGAAGTCGAGGTGGAATGTTCGATAAACTGACGGGGATCACTCAGAAACTGAGTCCAGGATTGCGTAAAATTCTCGGTAACGTCGGCTGGCTGTTTGTCGAGCGCATCCTGACCATGATACTAGCCTTTTTCGTCGGAATCTTGGTGATTAGGTATCTCGGTTCGGAAAATTTTGGAAAACTGAGTTATACTACTAGCTTCGTTACTCTTTTTAGTGCGATCGCTCAATTGGGGTTGAATGCCATCGTCATCCGCAATATCGTCCAAGAGGAAAAAGCGGCTCCAGAGATTTTGGGTACTGCTTTTGTGCTAAAGTTAATAGCTAGTTTATTGACAATTATTATAATTGGTATGGCCATCTGGACGTTTGAGACCGATCCTAAGGTTCGCTGGATGACCTTAATAATTTCCTTTAGCTTAATGTTCAGTGCTTTTGACGCGATCGAGTTTTGGTTTCAATCACAGGTACTTTCAGGAGTCTTGGCTATTCTGAGAAGCGTCCAGTTAATTTTGAGTTCCCTGATCAAACTTTCATTTATTGCCTTCAAGTTGCCGTTAATGGCTTTTGTCTGGTTAATTCTGGCAGAGCAGGTTGTGAAGGTGCTCGGAATGCTCTGGGTTTATTTTAAGCATCACCAATCTATATGGCAATGGAGAGTCAATTGGTCGAAAGGGTTAGAAATGCTGCGAGATTCATGGCCGCTGATCCTATCGGGTGTCATGATCACGATTTACATGAAGATTGACCAAATAATGCTCGGTAATATGGCAAATGCTCAAGCAGTGGGAAACTATGCGGCGGCGGTCAGGTTCTCAGAAATTTGGTATTTTATTCCTATGGCAGTTTGTTCTTCTGTCTTTCCGGCAATCCTGCGGGCGAAGCAGAGGAGTAGAGAGGAATATTATGCTAGACTACAACAATTGTACGATCTCATGGCTTGGATGGCACTGGCCATTGCAGTTCCCATGACTTTTGCTTCAGTTCCTTTGTTGACAAATTTGCTCGGTAAGGACTATGCTGAAGCTGGTCAAATTCTAGCATGGCACATCTGGGCCGGTCCTTTCGTCTTTTTGGGGGTGGCTCGCAGTAACTGGTTAATGGCTGAAAATTTCACCCGGTTTAGTTTTTTGACGACTTCATTAGGAGCGATTGTCAATGTCTGGTTGAATTTCTTGCTTATTCCCCCCTACAGCGGTGTGGGAGCGGCGATAGCAACTATGTTATCGCAGGCGGTAGCTTGTTACATTAGTTGTTTACTTTATCCTCCTATGTTCAAACATAGCCTGATGTTAACTAAAGCTTTGTTTATACCATTTCGTTTTGAGCAAAATCTAAATTATTTTAATAAAATAAAGCGAACTCTAATATAGTCTTGAAATTAAAACAACTAATGCCATGAAACAAACAATCAAAAACTTTTTAGTATGGATTTTAGCAAGACCTTTTTTTTATAGCTTCAATGTCAGGCTATATTTGTTGGTGCTAAATTTTCTAGGAATTTTGAATTGGAAGAATGATAAAATAAGTGGCGAGTATTCTTTTATTACCAAACTGACAAAAAATTTTCAACCAGGTTCAGTCGTACTTGACATCGGAGCAAATGTTGGCAATTATTCTAACTTAATCAAACAACTTAACTCAGGAGTTATGATTTATGCGTTTTAGCCGCATCCGAAGACTTTTAAAATACTTCAAGAGAATGCCATTAAAAATAAGTATAAGGCTTTGAATTTAGGTTGCGGTAAAAGTAAATCGAAATTGGAACTATATGATTATAAAAATCAAGATGGCTCATCTCATGCTTCTCTGTATAGAGGTGCTATCAATGAGATTCGCCAGTGTGATTCAGTTGCACATTTAGTGGATGTTATTGATTTAGATAGCTTTTTGTCTGAGCAGAATATACAAAAAGTAAAATTGCTGAAAATTGACGTTGAGGGGAATGAATACAGTGTCCTTGAGGGCTTGAAGGAATCTCTTAAAAAAGGTATGATTGAGATTATCCACTTTGAGTTTAATGAAATGAATATTTTTAGTAGGACTTTCTTTAAAGATTTTTACGACCTATTAGAAGATTATAAAATTTTTAGGATGTTGCCAAGTCATCTATTGCCATTAGATACATATAGTCCCATCTTTTGTGAAATATTTGCCTATCAAAATATAGTTGCTGTACATAAAAACTATAGATTAAATCTATAGACTGGACTGAGACTAACAATTATTTTTCGTTAAAACAATATCCAAAACAAATATGAGATTATTATATGACTAATATTCCAACGCTTAATCTTGCCAAGGAGCCATCCTACCATAATAGCTCCTTGAAATATGTATTACTATTTCTCGGCTTAATTGTATGGATTATAATACCGATAATTGGCATTTTTCCACTTCTTCTTTTCATCCATTTTAACTTGAATAGCAAGAAAAATAAAATAAGTGTCCTAAACTTATCAATTTTAATATTAATTGCTGTAACAACTGCGATTTTTACGTCATCCCAGAACATTATTTCTGATACTGCAGCTTATGTGACAAGGTATGGAGACTTAGGGCAATATAGCCCATTTGAATTAGCGTATGGCAAAGGTGTTGAATTTATACTCCCTTTATTGAGCTATCCTATTTATATCATTTCGAATGGTTCTAAATACTCTTTTTTATTCTGTTGGTCTTTATTTATTAATTTAGCGACCATCTATATAGCTATTAAATTATCAAGAGAAAATTTTGCTTTGATCTTATTTTATACAATAGCAAATCCAGCTTTCTTTCTACAAATATTTTTAATGAGGCAATTTATTGCCAGCATTTTTGTACTACTCGCTCTAGTTAATCTAGAGAGTGAGATAACTACCTGGGGATTTTATGCGACAAGTTTTTTTACTCATACTACTAGTATTATGTATTTGCCCATTATTATATGGGGAATAAAAGGAACTAATTGGATACGCAAATTATTTTCTATATTTACGAATAGTCTAGTTTTTAAAATTCTAGTTTTGTTTTTACTTGTATCAGCTTTCGCTATCGGTGTTCGATACGGTACTTTATTGAAGTTTTTTGATATGCTTAAAGAAACTGAAGCTTTATATGCAAAATCTCGTTACTGGGCTGCTGAAAAACAAGATACTGGCTTAGGAATTAGTCTTACAAAAATAGTTGAATTTTTAACTATTTTTTTGATCAATAGCTTCATGTTAAAAAAAAATCAGCAATCTCCTAGAGATAAAAATAGAGATATGATTATGTCTATAATCTTTACATCTTTATTTTTCTTATGTCTGATAACAAGTGATATTGGTGGATATTTTAGTTTAAGAATTGGTTTATTGTTGCTTGGTTTTTCTGGAATTTTCTACTACCAACTTCTCGATAAAAAATGGAAAATTCCATATCTAAAAAATATTTTTATTGCCATTAGCCTTATTGCTGTATTTCTCAGGTTTTTCTATTTTCTTTATAATCAAGGAAAGGGAGAATTATATTATCTTAACGGTCAACCATTTGAAAATTCTATATTGGAGTACATAAAATTAGCTTACGAAAGCTTTACCAACGACGTACAAATAGAAATATTTCGTTAAACATACACAAATAACTTCTCTGCTGTATCATTAGTTGATTGCTGTCCTAAAAAAGTGTTTACTCAATCATCCTAAAGTTTTAGCTTCCAGATTTTAATCCTACCATTATTTGCGATCAAACAAAGTGAAGATAAATGAAGTTGGACACAGCCGCGATCGCCTTTGATATAATAGAATTAAAGAGGTGGCCTGCGCTCTAAAAGCCATGACACAAGAAGATATTAAAGGGATTATCCGCCAAGAAATGTCCGAAATTCTCCAATATAGGGAAATGCGGGACGATTACCACAGTAGTGTTGGTGCTTTGGCATCGATATGGAGACTACACTCGCAGGAATCTTTCCGCAATGCTCTGAAAGCAATGTTAGAAGAGTCTTTCGGAGTGCAGGTGATTAATATTACTGAATATGATGACGAAGGCGAAGTCTTTGGCAGACCAGACCAGATAGAATTGGATTTGTTAATCAAAAATGGACTGTTGATAATTGGCGAAATCCAATCCTCTATAAGTAAAAGTCCAATTTTATCAGCAGCGATACCAACAAGAATACAACGGCAAGATAGTTATTTCACTGATGCTAGATTTCAAAGCGCAGCAAATAGCTAAAAATTTAGGAATAGAAGTTTATAGTTCTACAAGAGATGTAGAATTCAGTTCATAAAAGGAAGGTTAAGGAAGATAAATAGTACAAAAAAATTATCAGGTAATCGCTACTTGACAAAACTGACAATATTTGTTATAACAGGGCTTGGGTAAGTTATATCATTAATAAAACTGCGAGAAATGTCCAGTATTTTATATGATTCTGATTTTGACTTGTGGATTGAGCAGACAATTCAACAATTAAAAGATCGTCAATTTGAACAACTAGACGTTGAACACTTAATTGAGGAATTACAAGACTTGGGCAAGTCAGAAAAAAGAGCCTTAGAAAGTAACTTAATGGTTTTGTTGGCTCATTTACTCAAGCTCAAGATACAAGGCGATGCGCCTGAGACTATGACAGGCAGTTGGTATGATTCAATCAACGAACACCGGCAGCGAGTTCAAAAAAGCTTACGAGATACTCCATCTCTCAATCCCTATCTGTCCACAGCAGTTTCCTCAGTCTATCCAGACGCTCGCCAGCTGGCAATTAGAGATGGAAAAAAAGCTAAATTTGGCGTTCGCATACCATTAGAAAATGATTATCCAATCACCTGTCCTTTTTCAATTGAGCAGCTCTTGGATGATGATTTCTACTTAAATGAGTCCTAGCCTAGAATTGTGATATAACATATAGTAATCCCCTAAACCCTTGACAACAGGTAGCTGAACAATGGAATTAAGCCCCCTGCCTGTTCACGACTCATTAAGAATTGCTATAGCCAGTCAATTAAAGTAACATTTGCATGAAAGAGGGCAAAAAATCTAGGAAATCTAAATAACTAAACCCAAAATATAGGACAGAAATATGGAAACTCTGACGCTTAGTCAACCGATGCAGTTAACTGCATTACCCACGCAAGATGAACTTCCCTGCGATGATGGAGTACCCATGGAAACTCAAAGGCATAAATGGCAGATGGATCTGTTAATAGACACTATATCCCCTTGGCTAGACCAACGAGAAGATGGTTATGCCAGTGGCAATATGTTTGTCTATTTCAGTACAGCACAACTGAAAAATCAAGACTTCAAAGGACCTGATTTTTTTGCCGTCTTAGACGTACCAAAAGGGGAGCGAAAAAGTTGGGTTACTTGGGAGGAGGGAAAAGCCCCCGATGTAGTGATTGAACTACTCTCAGAAAGTACTGCCCAAATAGACAAAACCGAGAAAAAAAAGATTTATCAAGATAAGTTACGAGTGCCTGAATATTTCTGGTACGATCCTTTTAATCCTGAAGATTTCGCCGAATTTGTCTTAGTTGATGGCCTATATGAACCACGGCAACCCAACGAGAAAGGATGGCTAATCAGTGGTCGTTTGGGATTAGCTTTAGTTCGTTGGCAGGGAGAATATAGAGGGGTAACAACCGTCTGGATTCGCTGGGCAACTTTAGATGGAATGTTGTTGCCAACCCCGCGAGAGTTGGCTGAGGAAGCACAACAGAAAGCTGAGGCAGCACAACAGCAAGCTGAGGAAGCACAACAGAAAGCTGAGGAAGCCGAAGAAAAAGCCGAACGATTGGCGGCTAAACTCAGGGAATTGGGGATTAATCCCGAAAGTCTCTGAATTTCTCTGGGTGGATTTTGGTAGTCCCACTAGCCTAGAGTTGACAATTTGGTCAGGGTGGGTTAGGATTCTACGAGTTAACAGTAAATTCGTCTATGGCTGATTTCCAACTGACCACTCCTGTCGCCTTCCTGATTTTCAATCGACCAGACACGACGGCGAGGGTGTTTGAAGCCATTCGTCAGGCGAAACCACCTAAGTTATTAGTGGTTGCCGACGGTCCCCGTCCAGATAGAGCCGATGATATTGAAAAGTGTAAGGCGGCTCGTGCTATTATCGAGGGTGTGGATTGGGATTGTGAGGTATTGAAGAACTATTCTGATATTAACTTGGGATGCAAGAATCGAGTATCTAGTGGATTAAATTGGGTTTTTGACACAGTAGAAGAAGCTATTATACTTGAGGATGATTGTGTACCCGACCCTACCTTTTTTCGGTTTTGCGAGGAACTATTAGAATACTATAAACATGACCAGCGAATTATGGTGATATCGGGAAATAATTTTCAGTTTGGCAAAAAACGCACAGACTACAGTTATTACTTTTCAGTTTATCCCCATTGTTGGGGCTGGGCGACTTGGCGGCGAGCTTGGCACTTTTATGATGAGACAATGAAACTGTGGCCAGAAATAGGCTCTAGTAAGTTTCTTGAGTACATTTTTAGAGATTATCAAGAAGTAAAATATCGTTATAAAATTTTTCAAAATACTTACGAAGGAAAGATTAACACTTGGGATTATCGTTGGTGTTTTTCCTGTCTTGTTCAGAGTGGTTTGGCAATTCTTCCCAATTGTAATTTGGTTAGTAATATTGGTTTTGGTGCGGATGCTACCCATACCAGTAGAGCCATTCAATCTGTTGTCAATAACCCAGTGAGGGAAATGTCTTTTCCTCTCCAACATCCACCCTTCATCACTCGTCATTTTGAGGCGGACAGGTTCACTTGGGAAAATATCTATAGACCACAAAAGAGTTTATGGCTTAAAGTGCAATCTAGATTTTCACAACTATTTTGAGGAATTACAGCGTTTCTCCTAAAAATGAAGTGTAACCTAATTCGGTGTTGACAACCGACGAACGACTCCCCAGAACGAAAACTTCGTGCCTCACCATTAAGATAACTGCTATAATTAATTTATGTCAAAACAACAACAGCATTTTTGCATTGTTTGCAATCAAGAAATCAATCCCAGACTGGTAATGCGATCTAAAAATGACAATGGGGATATTATGCGTTGCCCCCATTGTCGATTGACCTTTGTTAATCCCATGCCGTCGGAACAGGCTATTCAAGAATATTACAATGGTTTATGCAGAAAAGAGTCTCTGGAATTTGATTTACAAAAGCAAAAATGGGCTAATACATCTCTAGATGGATATATAGAGGAATTAAAAAGGCTTAAAAAGTGGCTTCGTCAAGACTTTTTAGACTTAGGAGGTGTTCTAGGCTATTATGCGAAGGAAGCTTTAACCAAAGGTTTGAAAGCCATTTTAGTCGATATTGATCCTATATCAATTGAATTTTCCAACAAGCATCAAGAGTTACCCGAAGTTTACCAAGCAAGTATTCAAGAGTTTTCTGAAATATCGTCTGATTGGATATTTCTTAGACATAACATTGAACATTTCAAAAATCCTGACAATCTACTAGACACTGTTTATTCCCTGCTGTCAGAGGGCGGAGTATTAACAATAGAAACCGATAATAATGCTGGAGCAGAAATATTACTACATCCCAAAACAATGAGATTTTATCAATCACTATATAGCAAAAAATACGAGGGATCATCTCCGATTGATTTATTGCTAAAGCTACCTTTAGCAGTTGATCTACTGCGTCATCTGTTTGGTTTTCGTGCTGATAATTTATCTCAACTGTTAATCAACGACTCCTTTGAAACCGTGAAAACTATACACTACTGTTTAGGAGACTCGGTGTACTGGCCAAATATTCCTAACAATACTATTTATATACTTATCGAAAAACTAACTGATTTCAAAATTATGTCTTTGTTATTAGAGGTAGTTTGCTTAATAATTTTTCCTTTCAGGAAAATGCTTAATCGCCTACAAATGTCCTCTGGTTTATGTATTTATGCTACCAAAAAGGCAACGTAAACTCATTCAAACAAAAAAAAACTACAAAATGGACATTTATATCATGAAATTTCTGGCATCTGTTTATAATACAATACAAGACCTTTACCTCACAACCCAGCCTAAACCATGGCATCCTCAAAAGCCAAGAGTAATTCAGTTTCCAGTTAACGATGTGTGTAATGCTAAATGTCAAATGTGCAATATCTGGCAACAGAAATTTGACTATCAAATCAGTCCGCAAGAACTAGCCATAGCAGTCAATAATCCACTTTTTTCTGAAGTAAGAGGTGTGGGAATTAATGGAGGAGAACCAACACTTCGCAAAGATTTAGCAGAAATTGTTGATGTTTTATTCACTAACTTGCCGAAACTATCAGCCATAGCTCTTATTACCAACTCTTTGAATAGTAGCCAAGTAATTGAGCGAATTGGTGAAATTGGACAGGTAATTAAATCACACTCTGGTCATTTAGATGTAATGGTATCTCTGGACGGGGTTGGAGAAGTACATGATCGAGTTAGGGGGAGAAAAGGAAATTTTGAAAATGCCATTAAAGTGATTGATTTTATCCAAAATTGCGATCTGGTTTCTAGTCGGAGATTGGGCTGTACAATTATTAAAGAAAACGTTTATGGATTGCATGATCTATTAGAATTTGCTTTGAGTAAAGATATTTACATTAAGTATAGACTGGGACTTCCTCATCAGCGTTTATATTCTCAAGATGTCTCCGAACCATTTGACCTAACCTTTGCAGAAAAATATCATCTAAGTGTTTTTCTGGAAAATATTATCAGGTTTTATGAAACATCGGAACAGCAGAAGTTTTTTTATAAATCTTTAATTGGTCAAATAATGTACGGAAAACCTCGTGCTGCTGGGTGTGATTGGCAGCATAGGGGTGTTACTCTCTCAGCCAGAGGAGAACTTTTGTACTGCGCCGTTGAAAGTAAAACATTAGGTTCATCTATTTCTGAAAATTCCGAGCATTTATACTTTGCCAATCAAGATCATTTAGCAGCAATTGTTAAAACCAAATGTGATACCTGTGTTCACGATTATGTTGGTCTTCCCCCCACTCGTACTTTACTGAATAATTATCTTAATAAGGGATTATTAAAATTGGGCATAAATCCCCAAGAACTGAAAAAATCACCACTTATTAAACCAGTTAAAGAAATCAAAAAGAAGATTAGCTTTCAAAAAAGAATGATTGGTTATGGTGTAGATTTAGCTAAAATTAATAACTCTCAACCTGCTCAAGGTTTTTCTCGTCATAATTCAGAAAAATATCGGGTACTTATCTGTGGTTGGTATGGCACAGAGACGTTGGGAGATAAAGCAATTTTAGGTGGAGTAGTGAATTCGCTCCAATCTGCTCTAGGAAACTTGGAACTTCATCTTGCTTCCCTTGAATTATATATTTCGGAGATGACGATTCAGCAAATGCCTGAATTAGAGGGATGTTATTTACATCCTATTACGGATGCGATTAAAGTTGCTGGTACGATGGATTTAGTCGTTTTTGGTGGTGGTCCTTTAATGGCTATCCCTAACCTAGCTGAAATGATTGCTATATTTCAAAGAGCAGTAGAAGCTAAGGTTCCGACATTGATTGCCGGGTGTGGTGTAGGACCTTTGGAAAATTTTGATTATAATCAAGCAATTAAAAATCTTCTACACTTATCTTCCTATCGAATTTATAGAGATGAAAACTCTCGAACTTTGGCTGAATCTTTAGGTATTTGTACTTCAGAAGATTTGGTTGCTGAAGATCCTGCTCTCACTTGGGTTAAAAGTTCTTTGGCATCCCTAAAACCAATAGAAAATCCTCAAAAATCTCCAGTGCTATTATTAGGATTAAGAGATTGGCCTTATCGTGAATATGCACCTCATCTAACTGTATTGGAAGCGGAAAAGCTAAAAAACAAGTTTGAAACAGAAATGATTACAGCACTGACTCACATACTCAACAAATATTCTGAACTTTCAATTATTCCTTTCCCGATGTGTACCAATCATATTGGCGACGACGATAGGTGGTTTTATCGAAGATTGTTTAGGGGTTGTCAAGATATACAGAACAGATTAGATTTAAGCTACTTGGGAGCAGAACAAAAACCTTTGGATGCTTTAAAAGCTTTTCAATCAGCTTCTATGGCTTTGACAATGAGATTTCATTCTCTAGTGTTTGCTTTGGCTGCTGGAGTCCCATCTATAGCTATTGATTACACTCTAGGAAAAGGCAAGGTCAAATCATTAGCAGAAAAACACAACGTACCATATATGAGTTTGGATTTAATTACCGCTGAATTTCTAGTTTCTCGGTTTGGTGATATTTTAAATGGTGATGGACAGGATTTAAAATATTTTGTTTGTCCCCAAACTTTAAAATTTTCAAATGCAGTTAGTTTATTTATTAAAAATCTAGAAGGATAATTAGATTATTATTTATGTCGATCGCAACTAAAGGTAAATTCAAATCTTTGTTGATGAAAGTATATACACTTATTTTAGGAAGGCATCCCTATAATACGGTTTTATCATTTAACTTTCACAATGTTCGCCATATTATCAAATACCTAAAGAAGGAGAGAGAGACAATTTGTTCCAAAGCCGAATGTGTATTAGTTGATGTTGGAGCAGGAGCAAGCCCATATTATGATATCTTCTCTCCAGTTACGTCTAGATATGTTGCTGTAGATATGAAGGAAAGTCTTACTAAAAACGAAAATCGCTCTATTGAGCAGATTTATGGCTTCGCTGAGGCAATTCCTCTTGAAAATGCTATGGCTGATATTGTATTGTTTAATCAGTGTCTTGAACACGTCCATGATCCTTTGAAATCCGTTGCTGAAATTTACCGTATTCTCAAGCCAGGTGGGAAATTGATTGGTTCAGTCCCGCACATCAGTCCTGTCCACTTAGAGCCAAATGATTTCCGCCGCTATACAGATCTGGGATTAAGGCAGTTACTTGGAGGTGCTGGTTATACAGACATCAAAATTGAAGGCAGTGGCTCGGTCTATTCAGCAACAGCACTGCTGATTACAATGGATTGGATGCTGACTCCTAGAAAAGACGGCGTTTCTCAAGGATTCTCGGCAAAAAAAGCACTACTTCTCTCACCTATAGTAGGCTTGATCAATATACTCGGTTTGCTCCTTGATTTTCTAGCAAAAGATAAGTATATAGCGTTTCCCAATCTCATGAGGTACACCAAAATCTTAACTCCTGAATCCCGAATCCTGACTCCTGAATCCTGAATCCCGAATCCTGACTCCTGACTCCTGACTCCTGACTCCTGACTCCTCAAAACCTAAGACTCTGTACCTCACAACTATGGGAATTGCTATAGAAGTCCAGCTAATTTATGCTGGTCAGCGAGTAAACCACTTTTTTGAAGCGATGAAAATATGTCTACTTAGTTGAATCATGAAAAAAACATTAAAAAACTCTTCAGAAAACTGGGATTTTAAGTCAAGAGATATAATCTTAATACTTCCCAAGTGGCTCTGATGGAAAGGTTATTGGAATATCAACATATAGACTTTTCGATCTGGGTGCTAACCGTGGAAGACTATTGCAAATTGATCAAATATTCTTGAGAGTGATGAAAGTCTGTTTACTAAGTAATTCTGATAGTCAAGGAGGGGCTTTTATAGCCGCTCATCGTCTGCATAAAGGGTTACATCGGATCAGTGTAGCAGCGACTATGCTAGTTAATGATAAAACGACTGATGACTATACTGTTTTATCGCCAGCAAGTAAATTAATGAAGGGATGGACAAAACTAATACCTACTTTTGAGAAATTGCCCTTGTCATTATATAACCAAAGAGAGAGAACACCTTATTCTATCCAATGGCTTCCCGATCGCCTTGTTTCTAGAGTAGCCCAAATTAGTCCAGATATTATTAACTTACACTGGATTAATGCCGGGTTTTTACAAATTGAAACCCTAGCCAAATTTAAGCAACCTCTTGTTTGGACGGCTCACGATATGTGGCCTTTTACTGGTGGTTGTCACTATAGTGGAGAATGTGATCGCTATACCCAATCCTGTGGTCATTGTCCTCAATTAAAAAGTCAGCAAGATGGGGATATTTCTCGTTGGGTTTGGTGGCGAAAATCTCAAGCTTGGAAAAATCTAAATCTGACTATTGTTACCCCCAGTCAATGGTTAGCAGATTGTGCTAGAAATAGTTCTCTATTTCAGGATTTACGGATAGAAGTAATTGCCAATGGCTTAGATATTCAAAGGTATAAACCAATCGAGAAAAAGATTGCTCGCCATCTCTTAGGATTACCCCAAGATAAACAGCTGATCCTCTTTGGTGCTATGACGGCAACAAGCGATCGCCGGAAAGGATTTCATCTGCTGCTGCCTGTCCTAAAAAAACTCAGCCAGTGGGAAATATGGCAGCATAAATTAGAGTTAGTGGTCTTCGGTGCTTCTGAACCGGTTAATCCGCCTGATTTTGGACTGAAAACCCATTATTTAGGCAGATTAAATGATGATATTTCCCTAGCTTTAGTCTATGCCGCCGCCGATATTTTTGTCGCTCCCTCAATTGAGGATAATCTTCCCAATACAGTCATGGAAGCTCTCGCTTGTGCAACTCCCTCTGTTGCCTTTAAAATTGGTGGAATGCCTGATATGATCGAACATCAACAAAATGGTTATCTCGCTCAACCTTTCGATGTGGAGGAATTAGCAAAGGGAATTTCCTGGGTATTGGAGGACGAAGAGAGATACCAGAAATTGTGCGATTGCGCTCGTGATAAAATAGAGCAGGAATTTACTCTTGAGATTCAAGCATCTAAATATTTAAAGCTGTATAATGATATCTTGGAATCTTCCGAGTAAACTTTAACAGTCTTAGCCATGCTCAACAAAACGATTAAGAAACTCTCCAGAAGTTTAGGAATTGATCTAAAAAGATACAATATCCAAACATCTGAAGCGGCGAAAATGCAGCGCTTGTTAGCCTATCACAATATTGACTTAGTATTCGATGTTGGCGCTAACATTGGGCAGTATGCTAAATTGCTGCGAGAATTAGGCTATTCGGGGAGGATTGTTTCCTTTGAACCACTGTCAAGTGCTTACTCTCAGTTAAAAGCTGTTAGTGAAAAAGACCCTCTGTGGGAAATTGCTCCCCAAACTGCCATCGGCAACCAAGAAGGTGAAATTACCATCAATATTGCTGGTAATAGTCAGAGTAGTTCAGCCTTGCCAATGCTGGATGCTCACTTAGAATCTGCACCTAAATCAGCTTACTCTGGCTCAGAAACAGTAAAATTGAGCAGGCTAGATACCATTGCCAAGGACTATATCAAAAGCGAAACTAAATCCATTTTTCTCAAAATAGACGTGCAAGGATTGGAAAAACAAGTGCTAGAAGGAGCAACTGCAGTTTTGCCTTTGGTTAAAGGCATTAAGCTGGAATTATCTTTAGTCCCTCTCTACGAAGGTCAAGTCCTGTTTAAAGAAATGATTGATATCGTAGAAAAATTAGGTTACGAACTGTACGGTATTGAACCAGGGTTTACTGCCGAAAAAACTGGGAGGATGTTGCAGATGGATGGCATTTTCTTTAAACCAGATTAAAAATTTCATCTGGTAAAACATGAGTAAAGTTATTTGTTGATGTCCTTTCTCAAATAGTGCTACACTGTGTACACAATGCGTACACAACGAGAGAGACTATGGATTAAGTATGACATTGAGAAAATTGGGGTGCGAGAATTTCGGAGCGAACTCCCTAAATACCTATACGGTCAGACTCCCGTTGAGGTACTACGTCACGGTCATACTGTTGGGTTCTATTTCCCCGTTAAACAGGGGAGTAAAAGCGCCGATATCGCTGCCTTACAAGCGGTGGCCGCTCAATTTGAGTACCTGTTAAGTCAAAAGGGAATTTCCGAGGACGATATTGTTCGTGAGTTTCGTCAGATGTGTGAAGCGGATAGAGCCAATCAGAGAAAGGATTTGGACAAGTGAGACTCAAATTCATCGTTCTCGACGCTAATATCATCATAATAAATAGACATCTCCAAAAATCTATACCCCAGTCCTAGCAATGGTATTCCTACTTGGTAATGGGATTTCTTATCCTTTTAGCTAAACAGCAACATTGCCCCTATGACATTAGCCTCTATCCCAACAAAGCAGTACATCGAGCAACGAGACGAAGAATATTGGCTCGAAGGAACTCGTATCTCTCTTGATTCAGTTGTCTATTCTTTCTTGAACGGAGAATCGCCCGAAAGCATTGCCCAAAATTTCCCACTCCTTTCCCTCGAACAGGTTTATGGCGCGATCGCCTTCTATCTGGCCAATCGAGAGCTTGTCGATGCCTATCTGAAAAAGGGTGAAGCCGAGTTTCAGGAACTACAACAGTCTTGTAGAGAAAAGAGTCCTTTGCTGTACCAAAAATTCAAGGCAGCTCAAGCCTACAATATGTGCTTAAAAAACTAATTTCCTAGAAGAAGGCTATAATTACCATAACATTTTGCCCCCATCTCAATTCTAGCCCCTAGATATTTTCCCCAATGCTAGAGGAAAAAGCTCCTTAAGTCTGATCACCAGCGTGACTCCGATGACTTCAACTATTGCTCCTTCTCGACTTTCACTGCCTACCCAAGATGAATTGCCCTGCGATGACGGCGTTCCTATGGAAACCCAACGACATAAACTCCAGATGGATATACTCATAGATGCCTTGTTCCCCTGGTTAGCTGCTAGGGAAGATGGCTATGTAGGCGGCAATATGTTCGTTTATTTCAGTGCCGCACAGTTAAAAAGCGAGGAATTTCGCGGTCCCGATTTCTTTGCTGTCCTGGGGGTTCCTAAAGCGGAAAGAAAAAGTTGGGTGGTTTGGCAAGAGGGGAAAGCTCCCGATGTGGTTATCGAACTCCTTTCTGAAAGTACCGCTCAACAGGATAAAACTGAAAAGAAAGCCATCTATCAAGACCGTTTGCGAGTGCCAGAATATTTCTGGTACGATCCCTTCAATCCCGAAGACTGGGCGGGTTTTATCCTCAGAGACGGCAACTACGAGCCATTATCTCTAGAGGAGGGAGAAAGATTTTTCAGTCAAAGGCTAGGGTTAACTTTGGTCCGCTGGCAAGGAGAGTATAAGGGAGTTGAGGCAGTTTGGCTGCGTTGGGCGACTTTTGCCGGCGATTTACTGCCCACGGAGTCAGAGCTAACTGAACAGGAAAGAATGCGGGCCCAACAGGAAAAAATGCGGGCCCAACAGGAAAGAATGCGGGCCCAACAGGAAAGAATGCGGGCTGAGGATTTAGAAGCATTGCTCCAACGCTATCGAGAGCGTTTTGGAGATTTGCCAGAATAAATCTAGATATTGACCGGCCAAAGTACAATGACTCTCCAGAAAGCTAATAGGATAGGAGCATCAAGCATAGACAACCAATAACCTTAGAGAACTCTTGTTCGCTTTCCAGTTTAGCTGATTAAAAATTTTCTTTACAAAAAGTTGATCATCAGGTATAATCTAGCAAATTATGCCCATTGAATCCGGTCTTGAACTGGTCGGTTAATTAAATTGCCCATTATGATTGATACCCTGCCCTAGAAGTATTTTATCAAGATTTAATAGGAGGCAACCAGCTAGTAATATTTTGATCGAGGATACCAGTTCCCAGTTGGCTTTGACGACAAAACATGACAGTAAATATTAGTAGTGTAAAGGTTGACAATGTTGAAAAAATTACTTAACCGTATGCAAACCGAACAGGGTAGAAAAAATATTAAATTTGCTCTAGCCAGACAAATATTCAATCCCCTCTTAAGAAATATTGGCTACACCCTAATTACTGACCATTTTTATCAGCCGATACCCAACCGTCAGGAAATTATGACATACGCGGGCAAAGAAAGGCCTCTTAGCTCAATTGAATGGCATCTAGACAAGCAAACTGAACTGGTTAAGTATTTACTAGAAAAATATGCTTTAGAATTTAACAATAAAGAAATTTTTTCAGCATTTGGTTATTCCGAAGATAGTTCTGGTCTCATTAGTGGCGATGCGGAAGTCCTCTATGCTATGGTCAGAGAAAAAAACCCCTCTCAGGTAATTGAAATTGGGTCGGGTGGTAGCACTAAAATTATCGCCGCAGCTTTAAAAATGAATTTTATAGAAAATTCCCAAAAATCACAACTGATCTCGATCGAGCCTTATCCTCAAGATTTTTTAAAAGACTTTGCTAATGTTAGTAAAGATTTTCTAGAATTTAGTTTGCTTACCCAGAAAGTAGAAGCCGTAGATTTGTCTGTTTTTGAATCCCTGCAAACCAATGATATTCTGTTCGTTGATTCCAGTCATGTATTTAAGTCTGGTAGTGATGTGGAGTTTGAATTTCTTCAAGTTTATCCCCGTTTACAAACAGGAGTCTTAGTTCATATTCACGATATATTTTTTCCCTATGATTATCCCATCGAATGGAATCTCAAAGAATCACGATACTGGAACGAGCAATACTTTTTAGAGACCTTTCTGCAATTTAACAAAAAGTTTGAAGTTTTGGCATCCTTATCTATGGTATCTTATTATAAGAATTCTGTGTTTCTTGAGAGTATCAATGCTTATCATGAAGATCGATTACCCGGTTCTTTCTGGATGATTGCTTAAAAATTACGCGCTTCCAAACAATCATGAAAATAATTAATCTTAATCATAACTTTTCCACGACTCGCAAGCTCACTTCTGATCCCCTACAATATCCAATATTATCTCCCCCAAATCCAGAACGCAAGGGAGAAGGGGGATTAAGAACAAAGGGATATTTCAAACGGTCTTACGATGAAGCGAGTGGTTTGTCTGACAATTCACCGCTTCCTTTAGTTACCATCATTACTGTAGTTTTCAACGGCGAGAAGTATTTAGAGTCAACGATTCAGAGTGTGATTAATCAGACATACGATAATGTTGAGTATATTGTTATAGATGGTGGTTCTACGGATGGGACAGTTGATATTATTCGTAAGTATGAAAACCAAATTGATTATTGGGTAAGTGAGCCTGATGGTGGTTTATACCATGCAATTAATAAAGGAATAAGTTTATGTATGGGAAGACTTGTAGGCATAATTCATGCTGGTGATAATTATACTTTAGAAGCTATTGTTGATGTAGTCGAAGCATACCTTAAAAAAACATCTGCGGGACTATTTATAGGGGATTGCAAATGTTTGTTGAGAGATAATTCTAATTGGTATATTCGGGCTGGTAATCTAGGGCCATTGCCCTATAAAACTTTACCTCATCCATCTACTTTTGTTTCTCTTGAAATCTATAGGAAATACGGAGCTTTTGAAACTTCTTTATTTAAAATAGCTAGTGATTACGAGTTTTTCTGTCGTTGTTTTGCTCAGTCTGTAGAATTCATTTATATCAATAAAACGATTGCTATTATGATGAATCCTGGAATTTCAAGTAACTATTATATGACCGCAAAAGAAGAATTAATAGTTCGTCTGCGTTACCTGCCCAAGTTAGTTGCTATCATTATTTTCCTACGCTCTTGCCTAACAATTACAGGTCATAAAGCTTTAGAATATTTAGGACTATGGTATTTAATTGAGGCTAAGAGACATGGAAGCATCCGTTAGTGTAATTATTCCCTGCTATCGTTGCTCAAATACAATTGAGAGAGCAGTCGATTCTGTAGCCAAACAAACCCTCCGTCCCGCCGAGGTTATTCTGGTTGAAGATGGCAGCGGTGATGGTACATTGGAGAAGTTGAAAGAACTACAGCAGCAGTATGGTAAAGAGTGGATTAAGGTTGTTGCTTTAGAGTCTAACTCTGGTCCGTCTATTGCACGTAATACTGGTTGGAATTTAGCATCTCAGGATTTTATTGCTTTTTTAGATGCTGATGAATCATGGCATCCTGAAAAAATTGCTATTCAATACTCTTGGATGATTGCTAATCCTCAAGTTTGTTTATCTGGACATGGTAGTTACTTAGTCTTACCTCAATATAATCACCTAGATCAATTAACACAACTAAGGTTTGATTTAATTGGTAAGCAAGAAGTTTTAACTTTCAATCCATTTGACACATCCTCTGTTATGTTAAAACGAAATATAAGTAACAGATTTGCACCTCAGATAAGATATGCAGAAGATCATTTTTTGTGGATGGAAATTTACCTTGACAACCAGAGCGAGTATAGTATGTATAGACTAAATGTTTGTACGACTCATATCGTAAAATATTCTAGCGGACTTAGTAGTAATAAATTGGCAATGAGAATTGGAGGCATCAAAAATTATTGGTATTTATGGCTAAACAAGAAAATTGATTTATCAACAATGATTTTTTATGTTCAATATACTTCTCTCAAAGCGGTTTTGTCAATTTTATTTCCGAAATTACACTTGTTTTTTAAACAGAAGTTAGAGCTTTTTTTGTTGAATTAATAGTATCCTAACTAATTGTATTGGCTCTCCCAGGTTTGGTGGGTAAAATGTATTCTAAGATACATTTCTCCTAGCGAGGGAGTGGAACGAACCACAGAGACACAGAGGACACAAAGATCGATCCTATGTAAGTTAAACCGATCACACAGAACCTAGAAGAGCCTTGTATTTACAGGAGACAACTAATGTTGATGAATAGTGTGACTTAGACAAAAAACAAATCGAGCAAATCGATAAAAACCTAAATCCCAATCCCTGCTTGGGATTTACTTCGAGAAGCCCAAAATCACTGAAACCCAGATATAGTAATTCTAAATAATTTATTAATCACCTCTGTCCCCTCTATTTGACATTTGAAGTTTTGACATGGTAAAGTAAGTTGTAATACAGAGCAAAAAAACAGGAACAGAAATTATGTTTTGGACTAAGTTAAAACACTCCTATGTATGGAAAAGAATACTGTATGAAAGAGTGACAGAGCCGATTCACTTGAATCTATTCTCAATCTTGGTGTCTCTGTTTGGTTCATACAGAGCAAAAATTGATTTTGATTTAATATTGCGACAGCACAATGCCTACGGAATTTTAAGAGCGGCTGATGAAGCTAGGAAACTTGGTTTACAATCTGTGACGCTCATCGAGTTTGGTGTAGCGGCGGGTGCAGGGCTAATAAATATGTGCAAAATAGCTGAAAAAGTTTCATCGATTACAGGCATCGATTTTAATATTTATGGTTTCGATACAGGACTGGGAATGCCACCTCCCCAAGATTATAAAGAGCATCCTGAACTATATCAGCAAGGCGATTTTCCGATGAATAGGGATCAACTTGTTAAACTTTTGCCAAAAAATGCAGAACTTATCATCGGGGAATTAAGTGAAACTATACCTAGTTTTATGAAAAAGCTTAATCCCGAATCTCCAGTCGGATATGTCGTGATTGATGTTGATTACTATTCTTCTGCCAAAGAAGCATTAATCTCCTTGAGTTATGACTCCAGCAACTATCTTCCTATCACCTTCTTATATTTTGATGATATACATGAAGACTATCATAATGATTGGTGCGGAGAACTCCTGGCAATTCAAGAGTTTAATAGTGAAAATGAAACCAGAAAAATATCGCCCTATAAATTCTTGAAAACAAAAAGGATTTTTAAAAATGCCTCTTGGCTAGATCATATTTACATTTTGCATGTTCTTGATCATACCATACGGCAAGATGTTAAGTCTTCAAGAAGTAAAGTAACGTTGGTTAATCCATACTTAAGCAACTGAAGAGTTGAGTATTGTTAAGCAAGTATTTTTTTATTCCAGAGGAGCAAACTAATGTTTATGAATAGAAAACAATTAGCCCAACTAATTATTCAAAAGCTAGAAGACAATCGGGAATCTTTGGCAAAAGAATTTGCAATGTCTGACCAGATAAGTAGCTGTGTTATTGACAATTTATTAGATGAGCAAATAGTTCAATTCATTTATGAAGCCTTTCCTCAAAAAGAAGAAATGAGTCAAAGAAATAGTATCAGAGAGCTTAAGTATGTGGCGGCTCAAATGAATCTATATAATCCTCTGCTTGAAGAAATTATTTATGCTTTTCAAGATACTAAAATTTTATCTCTGTTGAGTGAAATTACTGGAATCCCTCAATTATTACCTGATGAATATTTGTATGCTGGTGGAATTAGCTTGATGGCTCGAGGTTGCTTCCTCAATCCTCACATAGATAATTCCCATGATAAAGACAGAAAGAATTACAGAGTTCTCAATTTACTGTATTATGTAACACCAGATTGGCAAGAGGGTTATGGAGGCAATTTAGAACTGTGGGACAATGGATTAAAATCTCCTCAGAGGACAATTTGGAGCAAATTTAACAGGCTAGTAATTATGAAGACGGACAAAAGTTCATATCATTCTGTCAATCCAGTTATATATGATGGTTCGAGATGTTGTGTATCCAACTATTATTTCTCTCCCGTATCACCCGAAAGTGAAGATTATTTTCATGTCACCTCTTTTCGAGGGAGACCCGAACAAAAACTTCGAGACTTGTGGCTACAAGCTGATATAGCTATTCGTAATAAGCTCCGTAAGGTTTTTCCTCAAGGGATTGTTAAACCTTGGCACAGGTACAAGAAGTAAATATATTATCCCTAATGTTTAACTTTATTGGCTCTTCCGAACTTGCGGGGAAAGATGTAAACAATAAAATCCCTGAAGTGTTTGTTGGGCAAAGGATTGAGACATCTAAAGGATCATTTGAGCAACTTTTGCTATGATCTAGTCATAGAAAGACTTTCAGCAATTTCTCCCATGGTAAGTTCGGTAAAACCACTGTATTCCTTCAGAATTATGCAACTTACGGCCTCCCTTGTCCTTTACAAAAATGACCCAGAGATAGTTATTCAAGCAATTAAATCTCTGTTCAGCACACCCATAAAAATTAATTTATCCGTAGTAGATAACTCTCCCAGCGATGAACTCAAAACAATATTCGATAATTTTCAGGAATACGATATAGATTATTACTTCAATAATGGTAATAACGTTGGTTTTGGTCAAGCACATAACCTAGCTATTACTAGAGCTAAAAAATATGATTATCATTTAGTTGTTAATCCAGATGTTTATTTTGATAATAATGTGATAACTGAACTTATTCACTACCTCGATAAACATCAAGATGTGGGATTGATTACTCCAAAAATATCTTACCCTAATGGGGACATCCAATACCTTTGTAAGCGTCAACCCACAGTTTTGACCTTATTTATTAGACGTTTTATACCAAAAAAAATGCAATTTCTTTTCAAAAAGAGATTGGACTGGTATGAAATGAGAGATATTAGCTATAACCAGATAATAGAAGTACCGATTATTAGTGGTTGTTTTATGCTATTTAACAGAAAATATTTAGATGATATTGGCTACTTTGATAAAAATATGTTCATGTATTTTGAAGATTATGATTTGACCATGAGAATGTCTAAAAAATACAAAACCATACTTTATCCCCATGTGAATATTTATCATCATTGGGCAAGAGGAGCGCACAACTCGACTAAACTGGCAATAGTTTTTGCTCAATCTGCTGTGTATTTTTTCAATAAACATGGCTGGAAACTTTACTAAACTTAATTGAATAATCAATAATGAAAAACGTTTTAGTTACAGGTTCTACCGGCTTTATTGGCAGCCACTTACTGCCAACTTTGCACCAACATGACTACCAAATAACAGCTGCAATTCGCCAGAAATTTGAGTTTCCCGCAGCCCTGTCAATTAAGACCGTTCAGGTGGGTGAAATTGATGATATGACCGATTGGCAAGAAGCATTGCTAGGCATTGATACCGTTATTCATCTAGCAGGACGCGCTCATATCCTTCATGAGACTATATCCAATCCAGAAGCAGCATTTATAAAAGTTAACACTAAGGGGACTATTAACCTAGTGAAGCAGTCGCTAAAAGCGGGAGTTAAGCACTTTATTTTTGTCAGTTCTATTCATGCTATGGCTGCCGAAAGTGATAATATTCTGAACGAAAATTCTCCCTGTCATCCTGATAGTCCCTATGGTCGTAGTAAACTGCAAGCAGAACAAGCTTTAATTCAACTAGCAAAAGATAGTGACATGACTTGGACGATCCTTCGTCCTACTCTAGTTTACGGACTAGGCAATCGTGCTAATATGGATCGCTTGATGAAACTAATTAAACGGGGATTACCTTTACCTTTTGGTGCGGTAAAAAATCGTCGTAGTTTTGTCTTTGTGGGTAACTTAGTTGCTGCCATTATTACCTGTTTAGACCATCCTAAGGCCGCTAATCAGATTTTTTTAATTAGCGATAACCAAGCTGTTTCTACTCCCCAATTAATTCGACTCATTGCTCAACAAATTCAACAACCCTGTCGATTGCTACCCGTCCCCACTACCTTACTTAGATTCTTAGGTTATCTGGGTGATAGGGGAGAATCTATAACAGGGAAAAATCTCCCTTTTAACACCTATAATATCGATCGCTTGCTTGGTTCTCTTGCCGTTGACTCTAGCTATATTCAAAAAACTCTGGATTGGCAACCTCCCTTTACTTTAGAGCAAGGATTAGCCCAAACAATTCAGCCAGAAAATTAGTGATAAGCTCGTCAAAAAGGCTTCATAATTCAAGTTCCGCTTTGACAAAATCGGCAGTTTTATGAAGAGAAAACCCCACTTTAGCGGCTATCATCTGCATAGCGCGGTTATCACTTAAAATTTCCCCTTCAATTCCGTCTAATCCTTCCTTTTTGCCAATAGTGACTAAACGCTGTAGTAATTCAGTACCAATACCCTGACCTTGATAGTCATCCCTAACTAATAGGTCAAATTCCGCCACATTAACGCCGTGCAGTTTATTTAAGCGTCCTATAGCGATAATTTCTCGCTCTTCCGTCTGATAGTTATTAATCTCTACCACTAAAGTCATTACTCGATCGTAGTCGATAAAACAAATGCGCGTAAGACGATCATAAGCGGTTTGGCGATCGAGATTGACAAGATGAAAATAACGATAATAAATGGTTTCTTCCGAGAGATAATGGTGAAATTGTCGCACTAAAGGCTCATCCGCTGCCCGAATTGGACGAATTAGCACTTTTAAGCCTCTTTTCGTCCTCCAAGGTTCTATATAATCTTCGGGATAGGGACGAATCGCCGGATGAGATAACTTTTCTGGGGGAGTAGTTGGAGGATGAAGAAGGATAGAAGCGGAAAGAGCGATCAATTGCTCTGAATCGGCAAAAAAGGGATTAATATCGATAGTTTTAATGCGAGGTTGTTCACTAACCAGGTGACTAAATCTAACGATTATTTGCTCCAAATTCGCTAAATTAAGCGATTTAAGCCCATTTAGTCCCTGAAAAGCCCGATAAATCTTGGTTTTTTCTAAAAGTCGGCGAGCGAGATTAGTATTTAAAGGAGGTAGAGCGGTGGCGTAATCTTGAAAAATATCGACTAAACGACCACCAGTACCGAAAATTATCACCGGTCCACACTGATCATCGTAATTAGAGCCGATAATTAACTCATATCCTCGATCGATCTCTAACATCGGTTGAATACTCACCCCGAGAAAATGCTCCCGACCCACTTGTGCGCTAACATTAGCTTCGATCGCCTGATATGCTTGTGCGACTGCCCTAGGGGAAAAAAGCGGCAATTGTACCCCACCCACCGCGCTTTTATGGATAATCGTCTGGGAATGCAGTTTCATCACCACGGGATAACCGAGAGATTCAGCGAGATTAACTGCTTCTGCGGCACTTTCAGCAATTCTAGTGACAATAACAGGGATTCTATAAGCTTTCAGTATATCCAAAGACTCTGGCTCACTGAGAATTGTTCTATCCCCTGCTTGCTCGATAATCTGGCTCACTAAAACTCGATCGGAGCCATTTTCCTGAGAATTGGTTAAAATTGGCGTTTGATAAAGACCGCGCAGATTCTCTTCATATTTCCAGAGCAAATTAAACACCCGGGCTGCCGAATCGGGATAGCGATAGGTGGGGATACCCTGCTGATTTAATAACGCTACTGCCTCTGCAATGCCCTCTCCCCCCATCAAACTTGCTAAAATGGGTTTTGTGCTATTTTGAGCAATTAAAGCGATATTAAGGGCAATTTCTCGCAGATCGGTGTTAAAGCGAGGCGAGAGAATCATCAACACCGCGTCGGTATGTGCATCCGCTAAAGCGATCTCTAGGGCGCGAGCGTAGCTATGGGGATCGCTGCCGCGACGCAGATCGATGGGATTTTGGGGGACAATATCTGCGGGAACAAGAGGCGCTAATTTTTCGATCGTTGCGGGGGTAAGGGTTGCCAGTTGTCCATCTTCCGCCAGTAAAGCCGAGGCCGCTAAAAGAGCGGGAGCAACACCATTGCTGATGATTGTCAAGCGTTTTCCCCGGGGAAATCGGGGAATTTTCGCTAAAACTTGCGTGATATTCAAGAGATCGGCCAGTCTTTGTACTTCCACGATGCCACAACGAGCAAAGGCAGCGGAGAGAGTTAGCTGATCGCTGGTCAATTTGCCAGCATGGGAAAGAGAAGTGGGGTCAAAGTCGGTACTGTGGCGACTAATGGCGATAATTGGTTTATTTAGGGCAACTTCTCGGGCTGAGGACAGAAAAGAGCGGGCATTATTCAGGGATTCCAGGTAGATAACGATGCTTTTGGTTTGGGGATCGTCTCCCAAATAATAGAGTAATTCGCCCCAATCCACATCTAAAAGGACTCCGAGGGAGATAAAGTGACTAAAACCGACATTTTCGCTTAAACTCCAATCAAGCACGGCAGCAGCGATCGCCCCACTTTGACTAATCAGGGCAATTGAACCAGGTTTCGGCAGGATTGGGGAAAAGGTAGCGTTAAGATTTTGACTGAGATTGCAGATTCCTGAGCTATGGGGACCGATAATGCGTAATTTTTGACCAGCGATCGCTTTAATTTCCCTGAGTAAATTTTCCCCCATCTGTCCAGTTTCCCGAAAACCCGTGGAGAGAATCAGGGCGCATTTAACCTTTTTTTCGACAGATTGGGCGATAATAGCGGGAATTTCGGGAGCGGTGGCGGTGATAATTACCAGATCGATCGCCGCCTGGATATCTGGTAAACTGGTATAGCTGGGAAGATCGAGCCAGTTTTCGGGTTGAGGATTAACTAGATAAAGACGGTGCTGACCGGGATTATCATAGAGATTATTTAAAAGAGTGCGATCAAGTTGGGGATTTTGGCGATTAAATCCCACCACAGCAATGGTTTTTGGCTCAAAAAAGGCTCTTATGGTTTGATGTTCGCCACCACGAGGATCTAAGATGGGATTTAACATAAGTGAGCTAAAAAAGCAGCTAACCCTTACTGTTCCAGTGTTCCGGTATTCCAGCGTTCCCCGATCGACCTAGACCAATTCTAGCTGTTTAATCAGGGTTCGATCGGTGTAATTAATTTTGTCTAGGCAGCGATCGGCAATAAAACAGCCCTAGGCGATGAACATTTTCCCCAAGAAATCTAGTAAACTAACTGATGCTGTAAATATTTAGAGACAGACGATGGAACTGGAATATCCCGAGGATTTGAGATACCTAGAAACCCACGAATACGTCAGACTCGAAGGTGAAATCGCTACCTTGGGAATTAGTGCTTTTGCCGTCGATCAATTGGGTGATATCGTGTTTCTAGAATTGCCCGAATTGGGAGAGGCGCTGAAAGTGGGTAGTAGTTTCGGCACGATCGAATCGGTAAAAGCGGTAGAAGATCTTTATCCTCCCGTCTCGGGAACCGTAGTCGATCGCAATCAAGCGATGATTGACTCCCCCGAATTAATTGCCGATGATCCCCACGGGGAGGGTTGGTTATTAAAAGTGCGGGTAGAAAATCCCGATACTGCCTTGGCTGATACCCTCTCCGCTAGTGAATACCGCGCCCAAGTGGCAGGGGAAAGTTAACTAATATTAACAACAGGGAGCCAGACCCTCACACTATCATAGGCATAGAAAGAATTGAAAATCCAGGAAGCGATCGAGTCTTCCTGATTTTTGTCTCTAAATCGTGCTGAGACGAAATTCTTGCCCGAATCGAGTGAGGTTTCACTATTTACCCAATCTATGCTAAATCCTAATCTCGCAGCGATCGAACTTTCCCAAGAGGAGATTCAACGCTACTCTCGACACATTATTCTGCCCGAAGTGGGCTTAGAAGGTCAAAAAAAACTAAAAGCCGCCAGTGTTCTCTGCATCGGCACCGGGGGACTCGGTTCCCCGCTTTTACTCTATCTAGCGGCGGCTGGCATCGGTAGAATCGGTATTGTTGACTTCGATATCGTCGATAGTTCCAATCTGCAACGTCAAATTATTCACGGCACTTCTTGGGTAGGCAAACCGAAAATTGTTTCCGCTAAGGACAGAATTCTAGAAATTAACCCCCATTGTCAGGTGGATTTGTACGAAACCCGCATAAGTTCCGAAAATGCCCTTGACATTTTAGCCCCCTATGATGTAGTTATCGACGGGACCGATAATTTCCCCACCCGTTATCTGACTAATGATGCTTGTGTTCTTCTCGACAAACCCAACGTCTATGGCTCAATTTTCCGCTTTGAAGGACAGGCAACCGTTTTTAACTACCAAGGCGGTCCCAACTACCGCGATCTCTATCCCGAACCGCCACCACCGGGGATGGTTCCCTCCTGTGCCGAAGGCGGCGTTTTAGGGGTTTTACCCGGAGTAATCGGCACAATTCAAGCCACAGAAGCCATTAAAATTATCCTCGGCGCACCGGATACCCTCAGTGGTCGTTTACTGCTTTACAATGCTTGGGAAATGAAATTCCGCGAGTTAAAATTGCGCCCGAATCCCATCCGTCCCGTCATTGAAAAACTAATTGATTACGAACAATTCTGCGGTATCCCGCAAGCGAAAGCACAAGAAGCGGCAGAACAGCAAAAAATGACAGAAATGACCGTAGTAGAGTTAAAAGCACTACTTGACAGCAATGCCAATGATTACATTCTCATCGATGTGCGTAATCCCAACGAGTACCAAATCGCTAAGATTCCCAACTCGGTATTAATTCCCCTACCCGATATCGAAAATGGTGCGGCAATTCCCAAAATTAAGGAATTAGTCAACGGTTATCGTCTTATCGCCCATTGTAAGATGGGGGGACGTTCCGCTAAAGCCCTCGCTATCCTCAAAGAGGCAGGTATCGAAGGAATTAACGTCAAAGGTGGCATCAGTGCCTGGAGTCGCGAAGTCGATTCCACCGTACCAGAATACTAATTTTAGCCCTTGGGTTTTGGGGTTTTGGGTTTTAGGGTATTAGTCAAATTCCCCCATCACCCCATTCCCCCATCTCCCCACTTCATAATTCATAATTCATAATTCATAATTTCCTCCCCCCATCTCCCCACTTCATAATTCATAATTCCCTCTCCACTGTACCAGAATACTAATTTTGGCCCTTGGGTTTTGGGGTTTTGGGGTGTTAGGGTGTTAGGGTTTTGGGGTATTAGTCAAATTCCCCCATCACCCCATTCCCCCATCTCCCCACTTCATAATTCATAATTCATAATTCATAATTTCCTCCCCCCATCTCCCCACTTCATAATTCATAA
>NZ_BDSM01000031.1:0-823 GCF_003112475.1 Microcystis sp. 0824
AAATTTGCCGAAACGAATAGGTTATGTCGAAAGAAATTTAAGCGTTTAACGGGAATGAGTCGCCGAACTTTCTATCTGATTGTTAACATCATTAAAGAATACGAAAAAAAGAAGAATAAGCTGGGTCGTCCTTGTAGATTAATCCCAGAAGATCAGGTTTTAATAGCTATTCAATACTGGCGGGAATATCGGACTTATTTTCACATTGGGTGCGAGTGGGGAGTCTCAGAGTCGATGGTTTGTCGAACTGTGCATAAAGTCGAAAACTTATTGATAAAATCGGGAAAATTATCCCTACCTGGACAAAAAGAATTAAGAAAATTATCCGACCCAGACACCGTTCTAGTCATCGATGTGATGGAAAGTCCTATTGAAAGACCAAAGAAAAGGCAAAAAGGGTTTTATAGTGGAAAACAAAAGGAACATACTTTGAAGACGCAGGTGATTATTGATTTAAAAACGAAGAAGATAATGTGTTTAAGGCATGGAAAAGGAAGAATGCACGATTTTAAATTATTCCAAAAAAGTCAAGTAAAATTACCTAAAACAATAAAATTATTAGCAGATAAAGGCTACCAAGGAATTGTAAAAATTCATGAACTAAGTGAGATTCCTGTTAGGAAACCAAGAGGAAAGAATTACTCGGAGGAGCAGAGGAAATATAATCGGGAATTAGGGAGAATAAGAGTAGCTGTAGAAAATGTTAATCGCTGTTTAAAAATCTTCAAAATTCTCTCTTACCCCTATCGAAATCGCCGATATAAATTTGGATTAAGAAGTCATTTAATCGCTGGAATTTACAATAACGATTTAGGTTCAAAAA
>NZ_BDSM01000032.1:0-44922 GCF_003112475.1 Microcystis sp. 0824
AAATTCATGAACTAAGTGAGATTCCTGTTAGGAAACCAAGAGGAAAGAATTACTCGGAGGAGCAGAGGAAATATAATCGGGAATTAGGGAGAATAAGAGTAGCTGTAGAAAATGTTAATCGCTGTTTAAAAATCTTCAAAATTCTCTCTTACCCCTATCGAAATCGCCGATATAAATTTGGATTAAGAAGTCATTTAATCGCTGGAATTTACAATAACGATTTAGGTTCAAAAACCTAAGCAAAAAACTAACTATATTCTTTTAATTTAGCTGATAATAACAAGCTAGATATCTTTGTCGTGCGAATAATGTATTGAGAGTTGATTAACCGTATCTGTGGAAAAATAATGGTGGAAAGATCATAAATTTAGAAGTTCAAAGACGAAATAGATAAACCTTTCATTATACCATAAAAAATTTTTGCAAGAGGTCTAATAGGTCTAAATCTGTGGGATACTTAATATCAGCGGGCGCACAAGTCGCATCTAATATTAATTTTCCTGCATTGGGCCGCTCACTTTCTTCTCCTCGCTCTTCTGTTCTGGCATCAGATTCTTTGTCTTCGAGAATTTCTCGTCCTTTTTTCACCATTTCTTGGTTAATTTTGTTGAGGAGATTTAACTTAATTCTTTTCCGAAAATATACCATCATTGAGGCATCAAATGGAGCTTCTGTTTGATAGTTTGTTAGCCCAATAAAGTATTGTATGTAAGGGTTTTCCCTAATTTGTTCGACGGTTTCTCTATCACTTATTCCTAATCTTTCTTGAATAATTAATGCGGACATTGCTACCCTAAATGGTAAGGCGGGCGCACCCTTGTTTTCGCAGAAGCTTTTTGCGTACTCTTCTTCAAATTTTTCCCGGGGAATTAAGTTGGCCATAATAACCCAACGGTTTTCATCTGATAGTTTTCCACCAAAGGGCAGTTCAAATGATTCGGGTTCTGATGGAGTTGCGGTCGAGATACGATACATTTGTACTAAAAAAGTGCTTGGCTTTTAGTGTATTTTACCTTTTTTTGGGCCTTTTTTCTCGACTTTATTGAGTCAAAACCTTTTTCCTATCGGCATTTCAGGCTTTTTCAGCCAGCCCTAGATAGATGTATTAAACGGGATTTTTTGTCTTTCTAAAACCTGCGTTTGTCCCGGGGTTGCACGGTTTATCTTTTTATAGGAAAAAAAGGAAGTTACTGTAGGGGTGAATTGCATTCGCCCCCTTTTTTCCGTTTTCTTCTGTTTTCTTCCGTCAGGGAATTAATTCTTCTGCAACTCTAGTTTTGACGGTCAAAACCATGAAGTTTTATCCCACATTCCGCACCCTAAAGTGTCACATTGAAAATTTTATCTAAATCGTCAAAACGATTGCCGGCTCTGAATTACAGGCTAATTTGTTAGCCCAGCAAATTCACAATTAGCCCTAAAAATCTGATAGCTCTGATACCAAATTATTGAGATAAACTCTCATTAAGCTGGCGATCATTGACTAGAGTGTGACACTTCATAATTCTTAGTAATCACTAAAAGTCTTACTATACAAGGGCTAGAGCAACTTTTGATTTCAACGACTAGGGTGCGGAATGTGGGTTTTATATATTTTTCCTCTCTTGATTAAAATTTTCTAATCACTGGGGAAATTTTTAAAAACCATAGCTTATATATCTGTCCAACTTTGACCAAAAAGCTTGGGTATATTTGTCCATTTATCGTGTAAGATGTGGGCAGGGGAAACCAGAAAGCGCGGTGATGGGCTTCGAGAATCCCTCGCCTCAGTGCTTAGGGTATTGTCAATCAGATAAACTTTTTTGATTAAGGAGACTTCTACCATGGCAATTCTAGGACAACCAGGTGTAAACGATAACCTAAAATATTTAGGTGACTCTGAGTTGCTCTACGGTGATATTAATGGGATTTTAGAACCTCCAATGCTGGCTGGAGATGATTCCCTAGCAGTAAGAGGAAACTATAACGCTCTCTATGGCGAAGGGAATGCCATGATTGAGTTTACCCAAGGCAGCAAAGATTACCTGAGAGCAACAGGGGATAGTAACGCTCTGTTCGGTGATGCTAGTCAAATGTTTGACAATAGCTTGGGGGGCGACGATACTTTGTTGGCACGGGGAAGGCAAAATTTCCTGAGAGGCGATGCCAATGAAATGCTTGATAATGCCCAGGGCGGCAACGACATAATCTAGTGACCGTAGGTAGTGATACTTACATCAACTATTACGAGTAATCAAACTCTAAAGATCTCATTGGAATTATCCAAGGAGTTACCAATCTAGATATCAATCAAAGCTATTTTCAATTTGTTGCCTAGTTTGAGAACAAGCGCATTTTCTTGAGCATGATTGATATCTGCCTTGTGGAATGACTTAATTACCACCACCTAAACAGGGATTCTATATGTTGTTTAAATATGATGATATTGGCATACTTGATGCCACCCCATTTCCTCAAACATTCTCTGATTCGGTAGGATTAAAAGATAAATATGATTTCTACCGTTTTGATCTGTTGACTAGGAGCAACTTAAGATTAGGTCTGAGTGGACTAAGTGTCAATGCCAATGTTTTTTTGGGAGATGCGACCAACTTCGCCGGAAACATTAAAAATAGTACTGAAGGTCAGTGGACCAAGTTCGAGACAATAACTTCTCCATTGACTGAATTACCATTCATTAATTATCCTGAGCCTTTTGTCTACAATGGTAAGTCTTACATTAGTATCCTACTTACTAAGAAAGCCCCTAGCGGGAAGATAGTATTCGATGGTTCTGAACAAGTATGGTTGGTAGACATAGATCCTCAAGAAAATTTCTATCGTAAGGTTAGTAATGACGGCAATCTCCATAGAGATACAGAACCATTTGTTGCTGAGACGGGAGCGTTTATTTACTATTCCGAAAAGACCCCTGAGGGTAACTTCATAGTTCACAAAACTGATACTGGCCTAGGTTCGCCTCAGGAATTAGTGATTGACGGCGATACCCTAGCCGTTAGTGCTTCTCAAAATGATAACGAAGTTCCTGATTCTGGTTCTGCATATATTTATTCCCTTTCTTCCCTCTTGTCCAATCCAGATAACTCGAGCCGAGAAACGGCCAATCCAGATAGCTTGACGGGAATTAAGCCAAAGGATACTCTCACTGGTGGAGCAAGCAATGACAACCTATTCGCTGGGGTTGATGATGCTCAGTTTTCTCCGCCGACTTTCAGCGATCTCTCAATTGAAGGAGATGAGATTAGTGATTTTGAACTGGCTGCTGATGGGCTATTCTCAAAACAATTTTTTACCGGCTTTGGTGACAGTGGCAATACTTCTATCGAAGATAACTCTTTAGTTAAAATCACGGCCAGCGACGGACAAGCCTATGATTCCTTTGGACAAAATGTCTCCCTCGATGGCAATACTCTCCTAGTCGGAACCGCTCGAGATGATGACAATGGATTGGACTCTGGTTCAGCCTACATATTTAATAACATTAATGGTGTATGGACGGAGAGAGCGAAACTCAAGCCAAAAGATGGCAGAGCAGGAGACCTCTTTGGTGACACCATCAGGCTGAATGGCAGCAGAGCTTTTGTCGGATCTTGGAAGAGAGGTTCTGGTGCCGTGTATATTTTCAGGGAGAGTGGAGGACTGTGGACGCAGACAGTCAAACTTAGACCGAGTGATGGGAAACAAGGAGATCGCTTTGGCAGTTCTTTTGATTCCACCGATAGTGGCACTATCCTGATCGGAGCTAGCAGCTCCGATCAGAAAGGCTTGGATTCAGGTTGTGTTTACGTTTATAACGTCGTTAATGGGATTTGGACAGAAACTGGCAAAATTTATGCCAGCGATCCCTCACCGGGGGCTCTTTTCGGTAGATATATCCATATCGATGGTAATCAGGCTGTCATCGGAGCAGTCAAAAGCAATGCATCACAACCAAACTCTGGCTCGGTTTATATTTATGAAAACCTTAATGGCATTTGGACAGAAACGGCAAAATTGAGTGCCAGCGATGGAAAAAATGGAGATGAGTTTGGAACACCCGCGGCTATTGAGGGTAACACCATTGTTGTCGGAGCATCTGAAAGTGGCGGAACTAAAGGTGCAGCCTACGTTTTTGAGAAAGTAAACGGAAAATGGCAAGAAACAGCTAAACTGACTGCTAACGATGGACAAGTGGGGGAAGAATTTGGTACGTCTGTTACTATTAGTAATAATACGATCGCCGTCAGTCCTCGCCACGATGATGATCGAGGAGTAGATTCGGGTTCGGTTTATATTTTTCAGAAAATCAATGGGGTTTGGACGCAAGTTTACAAACTTACCGCTATCGATGGAAAAGCGGGTGATGTTTTTGGCAAGCGGGTAGTAATTGATGGCGATACCCTAGCCGTGAGTGCTTTTCAAGATGATAACGAAGTTCCTCCAGTGCCTGATGCTGGCTCTGTGTATATTTATTCCCTTTCTTCCCTCTTGTCCAATCCAGTTAATTCGGGCCGAGAAACGACCAATCCAGATAGCTTGACGGGAATTAAGCCAAAGGATACTCTCACTGGTGGAGCAAGCAATGACAACCTATTCGCTGGGGTTGATGATGCTCAGTTTTCTCCGCCGACTTTCAGCGATCGCTCAATTGACGAGATGAGAGCTGATAAGCTATTCTCAAAACAATTTTTTACTGGCTTTGGTTACAGTGGCAATACTTCTATCGAAGATAACTCTTTAAAATTGGCAGAGATTGGCGCGGCAAGCGTCCAATTGCCAGTTCAGCTAGATAGTAGCCTTGGCTTGACTAATTTGGCGCTTTCTGAGTTCTGGTTCTATATATATTTATAGCGGTGTGCAGTTGTATGAGGTACAGTGTCACGAGCTATAAACCATGCTAGGCAAAGCTTGGTCTGTATCTCACTCAAGCGCTTACCGCTATATGCCCTTTCTTCCCTCTTGTCCAATCCAGTTAACCCGATCCAAGAAACGACAAATCCAGATAGCTTGACGGGAATTAAGCCAAAGGATACTCTCATGGACGGAGCCATAGTCCGGCTACCATTCCTAAGTGATCTAGGTTTTTAATTTTTACCTATCACTGAACTTCCCCCATACATATATACCATAATAGCCGAAAACCCTTATCCATCAATGGATGCACCCCCTTAACTTTTCTTAATGTACCCATGTAATTTGTAACATTTTTTAATGGACAAGAATTCTCTCCATTTGCTAAAATGATAGCCATGTATATAGAAAAAGTTCCTAACCGTAATTCCCCCCCCGCTGTTCTTCGACCAGATTCCTATCGAGAAGGAGATCAAGTCAAAAAAGAACCCTGGCCAATCTCTCAAAATTACCCGATGATATTATCGACAATCTAAAACTGGCTCTTAAAGGGGCAACACTGTCCATGAATGAAGGCATTCCCAATCATTTTGAAGTGATTAGAAGTCTTCCTCATGGTCATGTAATGGCTATTTTAGAGACGATTAAAAAATTGGGTTTAGATAAAATAATCAGTGAAAAATCCTCACGAATCAGAAACTTAGTGGTGGCGATGATTGTGGCAAGAATCATCAATCCTAAATCGAAACTAGCCACAGCGAGAGGGTTTAATAGTGAGACTGGCAGTCAGAGTTTAGGACAATTGTTAGACTTAGAGAAAGCCGATGAAGACGAATTATATAACGCCTTAGATTGGTTATTAGAAAAACAAGAGAAAATTGAGAAGCACCTAGCACTTAAACACTTAGAATCAGGCACATTAGTCTTGTATGATGTCACTTCTACTTACCTAGAAGGCAATGGTTGTGAACTGGGAAAATATAGTTATAATCGAGATAAAAAGAAAGGGGAAACTCAGATAGTTTTTGGTTTGTTATGTTCAGCTAAGGGTTGTCCGATAGCAGTAGAAGTATTTGAAGGAAACACCTCAGAAGGTGCTACTTTAAGCGGACAAATTGAGAAAGTCAGAAAGGGTTGGGGGATTGAGAATGTTGTCTGGGTAAGTGATAGAGGAATTTTAACTAACTCGAAAATCAAGGAATTAGTAAAACCGATAGAAGGATTAGACTATATTACTGGTTTAACTAAGCCTCAAATTCGGAAAATGGCTGAGGTAGAAGTGATTCAATTAGGATTATTTGATCAGGTAAACTTGGTGGAATTTGAGAGCGAAGATTATCCCGACGAAAGATTAATTGCTTGTCGGAATCCCTTCATTGCCCAGAAAAATCAACAACAAAGAGAGGCATTATTAGACTGAGAGGGGGACAAGCGAGCTAGAAGGTAGATAGGGCAAGCGATATAGCTCTTTGTCCTTTGATGTAATCCTTCAACCGATAGCGGCTAATTTGCATTAGCTCTTCTATATTTTTTGGGAACATTTGATGTAGCTGTAGCCAATGATAGAGATGTTGACCCACATAAAAACTGCTGTGTCTGCGTTGACCTTTATATCTTTTTTCAGGTCTTGTGACATATTTTTGGATTCCCATATCCTTAATTTTTTTACCTTGTAGTGTGGCACTTGTATAGGCGATAGCTATAAGAATTATCAGCTTTGATAAGTATTTTGGTGCTAATTGAGAACCTTCTAAGCTATAGCATCCCGACTTAAAATCTCGAAACATCTCCTCAATATCAAATCTTTTTTGATAGGCAATTATTGCCGTCTCTAAATCTCCAAAGTTAGTCAGAATATCCCAAGGTTCTTTTGTTTGAAAACCCCCATAGTTTTTTTCCCACTTACCAGCTAAGTTAAACTCTCCAAATCCCTGCTCTTTTGTAAGATTGACATCATTCAAAAATAGTTTAGTTCCTGGACTTAAACCCAATCCTCTCATTTCTTGATAAACTCCTTCTTTTGTCTTCACATTTGTACTTTGTTTTTGTCTTAAGCAAAAGTATAAACTCTGCTTCTGAAGCCACTTTCCAAGACTAACCGAGCAAAATTCTCTGTCTCCTAACACCACTATTTTATGACCTGATAGTACCGTCAATATTTTCCCCAATACTCGCTGCTGTTCTTCGAGATTACTACTTCCTTTTTTATCTAATATCTCCCAATAGATTGGGATGGCTCTCTTGTCATAAATTAGACTCACCATCAAGATATTTATTGCTGCCCAACTCGTCCGGTCTATGGCAATATATACTAATCCTTTTATTGTGAATCTCTCCTGCTGTTTTAACATCTCTTTTAGGCAGAGAAACCAGATTTTTTCAATATTCAGAATTTCCAGCTTTAAAAATCTTTTTAGTTTTTTTCTCCGGCTCTCAAACAGGATTGGTATTGGTAATGCTTCTGCTAATATCTCTAACTTAGCTTGCTTTAGTATTTGCAAGGTTCCAACTATCATTAACAACAGTAGATATCTGGCTCGCCCCAGTTCATTCTCTAAGACTTTCCGGTATAGTTCACTTATCATTTTCGTTATTTAGGTCATATATAGTAAATATGACTTATCTTTTTTTGGAGTCTGTGTCTGTATTCCATGCTACATAAGCTTTTCAGCTTGCTTGTCCCCCTGTCAGGAATTTTTTATTTGGGTAATTAATTTTGCATGACTACTTATAACATATAATTAATTTGCAAGAGTTCTACTATGCTTTAAAATAAATCTAGTATCATGTCTATAATTTTTTATTAATAGCTCTTCTATGCCTATGCCTCTCTCCAATTGCTTGCGTGAGGATTTGCTTGTCACCAGGAAAATAGATCGTCAAACCTCGGCCAAGCGTTATTTTATTCAAGATCCCATCTCTCAGGAAACTTTTGAATTCGGGGAAGAAGAATATTTTTTATGTCAACTTATGGATGGGATGACATCTGTACCAGAAATCTTGGCTAGTTTTCAAGAACGCTTTAATATCAGTCTCACTGAAGAAGATTACCAGAAGTTTGCTGGACAGATTGATAGTTTTGGACTACTAGAACCGCATCAAAACCAATTGCCATCCTCTCAATCCGAGGAAGGAAACGGTCACAAAAACTCCTCGCCAACCAAGAAAAAATCCAAGCAGCATTCGTTGCTTTTTATTTGGAAACATCCTAACCCTGATGCCGTTTTTACTAGCCTAGCCCGTTGGACTCACCCTTGCCACCGTTGGCTTAGATGGTCAACTTGGCTATTGCTGCCTCTTTTACCTATTGCTCTATTGACGTTTTGGAATAATAGGACGGTTTTATGGTATGACGTGGGGCGTTTTGTTCATGGCTTACCCTTTGTCCTAAGTTATTTAGTTGACATTTTAATCTTGAATTTATGCGGCCGTATTATTCAAGGGACGGTGTTTGCTGCCTATGGCGGACGTTCCAGCGTGTTTGGCATGACCTTGGCTTTAGGATTCAAGCCTCACTTCCATGTGGACCTGAGAGAGTATCAAAGCGTACCACGAAAGGCCCAACTCTGGATCTATGGGACTCCCTTGATCATGCGCCTTTTTATCTTTAGCTTTGGTATGATTTTTTGGTACGCACAGAGAAGTTCAGGAACAGCATTTCATATTTGGCTCCTCTTGCTCGCCCATGCAGCTTTGGCAACTTTTGTGTTGATGGCTTGCCCTCTCTGGCCTCTCTATGGCTATTATTTCTTGATCGCTTTTTTCCGACTGCCGGATAACTTTATGTCTCAGTCTTTCAGAGCGTGGGGGATGGTGATCAAGGGGCGGAATCTGCCTAGTTTTTTATCGACGAGAGAAAAATTGATGCTTGCTGGCTTTGGTCTGGGGAGTATCTTATTTTGTTTATTGATGATCTATTTGATCGTTACCAATTTTGCCAAAGGTCTATATACACTTTTTCCAGAAATTTTTGGGGCTGAATCAGCGATAATTATCGTCTCCGTCCTGGTATTCATCGGTTTTCGCAAACAGATTTCTCGCTTGTTCTTCAGGGGACGGAATTCCCAAGCTACGACTGGCCTTTCTTCTAACTTGACAGAAGAGACTAAGAACTCAAAAAAGCCATCAAGTCGCTCTCGCCAGGGCTTTCAGCCTTGGCTGAAGAAAAATCTGAAATTTTTTATCCTAGCTGGTTTGGTGGCGCTGCTTTTTCTGCCTTATCGGACTATGCCAGGAGGTCCCCTGCAATTACTCACTCCCGCCGAGGTGGCTATTCAGGCTGAAGTTGATGGTAAAAGCAAAATTACTCGCGTCATGTTCCCAGGGGGTAATGAGCAATTAATCCGCAAAGGAACGGTCATTGCCCAGATGGAAGATGTCGATATTGAAGATACGATAGAGACGCTGCAATCTCAAATCGAAAAAGCGCTAGGCGATGTCAAAATTAAGCAATCTTATCTAGCTAAACTTTTAGCCACGCCAAGAAAGGAAGATGTGGAAGTAGCCCGCAATCAGGTAAAGATAGCTCGAGAAGAAGTAGATAAAGCTAAGAAAGAGGTAGCAGTGGACAAGCAAAATTTAGAGGTAATCAAGAAGCAAATAGAAAGCGCGCTCACCCAAGCTGATTTTTATTTCCGTGAGGCTTCTCGCCTGGAAGAAGGTTACAAAGAGGGAGCAATTGCCCTAAATCTTGTAGAAGATGCCCAAAGGAACGCTCAAACCAAGAAAATTGAAGCGGAAGAAAAGAGCCAGGCTTTGTTACAACAGCAACAAGTAATCGAACAAGCACGCAGCCAGCTAGCAAGCAAGCAAAGAGTTTTGGAGACAAGTGAATCTCAACTCAAGTTACTGTTAGCCGGTCCCTACCCCGACGAGATTGAAGCGGCTCGGCAGGATGTGGAAGTGGCTCGTGCCGAGCTAGAACGCTTAAGGAAACAAGAGCAGCAAGAGCGCGATAAACTCAAACTCACCACCTTAGTCATGCCCTTGGATGGTTATCTAGTAACTCCTTATCTGGACACCAAAGTGGGTAGCTATTTGGATCAAGGACAGACCTTTGCCATAGCGCAAGATGCTACCAAGATCTTGGCAGAAGTGCAAGTTCCAGAGTACGATGTCGGACAATTTTCGATTGGTAAAAATGTTCAAATCAAACTCAATGCCTATCCCACGGAAACCATTATGGGGAAAGTTGTCTCCATTACCCCTGCGGCCAGCAACAGCACAACAACGGCCGATTTGTCTTCAGAACCAGTTGTGAAGGTTTTGGTGGAAATTCCCTATGGAAAACACCTTTTTAAGACTGGGATGACGGGCTATGCTAAGATTGAAGGGCCGATGAAACCCTTCATTGTCGCTTTTTCCAGTCCGATTGTGCGTTTCTTCCAGATCGAAATTTGGTCTTGGCTTCCTTAAATCCAATAACTCCCTTATAATGTTGACAATTTGCTTATAGCGGTAAGCGCTTGAGTGAGATACAGACCAAGCTTTGCCTAGCATGGTTTATAGCTCGTGACACTGTACCTCATACGACTGCACACCGCTATAAAATGAAAATTGGCAAGCTCAGGCGAATGACAAGCATGATTTTTCTTTTATGTCTGCTTACTCTCTTATGTTTGACCGCTTGTTATGCCAGCCAGCCACAAGGCCAAGAAAGTTTAAAGGAACAGTCACTATCGCAGAGAATGAGAAGAAGAAGTAGAGTTAATCTCAATCAAGATATGGTCTTGAGAACTTTATACAATCAAGGGTTAGAAAGAAGTTACTATCTTTACACTCCTGATTCTGATACTACGGACAGACCTATGCCACTGTTGTTAGCTTTTCACGGTGGTGTTGGTCAAGGTGATACCATGGCGGCGAAAACCGGGTTTAACGATTTAGCTGATAGAGAAGATTTTCTCGTTGTCTATCCCAACGGCATTAACTTAGGTGCTGCTGGGGGGCAATGGAATGACGGACGCAACACCCCTGAGGTTCACCCAGAAATTGACGATGTTGCTTTCGTTCGGGCCGTGATTGAAGACGTAGAAAAATTGAGGAATGTTGACAGAAAAAGAATCTATGTTACTGGGGGTTCCAATGGCGGGTTTTTTGCCCAAAGATTAGGGTGCGAAATGGCTAACCAAATTGCTGCGATTGCCTCTGTAAGTTCGACGATGGCAAAATCCCTCGAATCTAGATGTCGGCCCCAAAGACCCATTCCCATACTTATGATCAATGGCACTGAGGATAGACTTGTCCCTTGGGTAGGAGGGGAAATGACAGTGGGTGCCAGAGGAGAAATCCTTTCAGTTCCTGAGACGGTGGCATTTTGGCGCAAAAATAACGGCTGCTCGGCAACGCCAAAAGAAGAACGACTTCCTGACATGGAGCAGGATGGAACTACAGTGGTATCTTACCAGTATTCAGGTTGTCATCAAAACGCCACTGTCATGCTCTATCGCATTGAGGGAGGAGGTCATGGTTGGCCTGGAGGGCGAATCATGAGACGAGCTAACCAAAACGATTTTAGCAATCGAGACCATAAAAATCTAGTGGGCAAGAACAGTCAGGCAATAAATGCTAGTGAAGTGGTCTGGAAATTTTTGCAACAGTTTACTTTGCCTTGAACGAATGCGCTTTTCGGCGTTGCTGCATTTGATCTTAAACTGTGCCAAAAACGTTCAAAATCGAATTCAAGAGCAAGAAACCCACGCCAAATCAAAATTATGACGTGGGAAGATGTCAGATTTTTCAGGCAGCGGATGGCACCAAATTCATGAGCTTAAGATAAGGTTGTTGAAAAGTATGAAGGCGGCGCTCGTCACTGCTAAGAATTCCTTGTTTATAATCCCTTGAGTTATCGATTGAAACCATTCCTAGCTGGACTGATTCGCAGACAGGTTTGTCTTCATCCCAAACTTGAGTAACTAAGTTAGCTGAGGCTTTGCTACTCATATCAAATAGAATTTTCTCCAGACTGGCATTATCAAGTTTTCCCATAAAGGTATAGTTGGTAACTTTGGTTTCTGTAGAACTAAGAGGCGTGAAAACGTGCATATTTAAAGACATCCCAAACAGAGTGGACAAGGTTAAAAGTGGGAAAATCAAATAGTGCTGGTAGCCATCTATCTTCAGTTTTCGATCTGCAAAAGCTGTGGTAAACTTTTTGACTTTTGCATCTAGCTTTTTGGCTTTACTGAGGTAAGTCGAGTGGAAGTCGTCATTCCAATAATACCCGTCAACTGCTCCATACTTGCCGAGAGAGTCGGGATGGACATCCCAGATGTGGTAGCTATCTAAAGTATTTTCAACGATAATTTTCCAGTTGGCTTTAATGATCATTTCTTGACAGTCAACTTTCTCACCCATTGACTCTGAAAAATCTAATAACCGACTATACATCCCTCCTAAATACTCTTTGAGGGTCAGACCATCATCATTTTTTTTCACAAAAACAAAGGAGCCACAAGTATCAACTAACCATTGTTTCAATTGAAAAGATTCCGGTGTACAATCGGAAAAATCGAAGCGGGACTGTAAGGGAATGTTAATCGGGATGCCAGCACTGTCATAAATCCATCCGTGGTAGGGACACCTAACTGGCCCATTGCCTTTATCCTCTTGATGAATCTTACTAAAACGATGGGAACAGATATTATCAAACGCTCGCAATTCTCCATGAAAATTCTGGACAAAAATAGCTTGTCCTCCTAGATCTTTAGCAATATAATCATTATGATTTTCTAAGTCGGTGGTCAATCCGACAAAGTTCCAAAGGTTTTGAAAGAGAACTATTTGCTCTTTCTTGAAAATCTCGGGATCGGAATACCAAGAAATCGGCACAAGGGTCTTCATTGTTAATTCTCCTCTTCAAGATTCTAGTTTTTAATTATAAACCTCAATCTTTATGGACTTTCTGAAGTATGAAAAAATTAAACTTGTTTTTATAATTCATAGGTAATACAAATTAGTTTGAGTTCTTTTTCTGCATCTTCAAGTAGCGTCCGCAGCCAAGTAATGCGATATTCAAGCTCCTCCTTATACTGGACGATCTCTTCTAGGGAACTGGAAGTCAGAGAAGCAACCGACTTAGGTGCCTGTTGAAATTCGCCTTGCATCTGAGCGATAAAATCTCCGACTTCCCCTTCGGGTTGCTCGACTTCTGCTCTCTTTTGACTCACTTTTCTTGCTAGTGCTTGATTTTCTTCGAGAGCCTCTTCAAGTGCTTGTTGTATCCGAATTAGTCGAGATTGCAAACCTTCGTTGGAGAGCTTCTGCTCTGCAAGAGTATTCTCAAGTCCCGTCAGTTCAGCTTGCAAGCTTTCTCGGATTGTTCCTTGCTCCTCAAGTTTTTGTTGTAGCTCGCTCAAGCTTGTTGAGAGAGCTAACTTCAGATGAGGGAAATAGCTCCCTACTTCCCTCATCTCTTTGGGCAAAGCTAGTGACTCTAGATGAGTGGAAGGATTAAAATCTCCACTCCCTAATGCCCTCAACTCAAGCTGAATCTGATTGAAACCCCGCTCCATTTGATTAATTGTTATTAATTCCAAAGCAAAAGTAAATCCTCCTACAAGAATAGCCACAAGGAACGCTAGGAAAATCTGCCACGGCAGTTGGGATGGGAGAAGATTACTAGACTGCTGCTGAAGTTGGAGCGAGGCATGAATTGCTAGAAACACGCCTATAAAGACAGATAAAGTAACGATAATAGCTATCAATATCTGTTGTTTTTTGAGAGAAGCTCTCTGAAAATCAAGAAACATTATTTGGCTTTTTTGCGGGAACTAACAGTATAGTCTTTAAAGACTATACTGTCTGGGGATTTAAGGATTTTTACTAAATTGGGTTTGGGCAATTTGCTGCAGGGTGAGAGCATCTCAAAAGCTATTGACAATTGGCTAATTTTGTGATCCGCATGGGCATTTCAGCTGATACCAGTTAATCAGAATAGTTACGAAATCTTAACATTTGGTCGATTTTTGCTTAACAATTGAGATAGCAAATTATCCTCAAATATGCCAGAATCGCCCTCTGGGTAAGCAACTCACACAAAGTTTATTTTGTCAAGGATTGTTAAGATGCGCTTGCCCTGCAATTTGCTGAGTTGCTTTTTCTTTGTAGGTCTCGAGGATTTATCCTAATTTATCGTCATCTTCTTCTATCAGCATATCTAAAGTGGAAAGTTCGCTGGCGACCTCTCCTTGTTCTGCCGCCAGTAAATTGGCTGCTCGATAGGCTTCTGCAGCTTCTTTGGTAAATCCTTGACGAGTATAAAGATCCCCCCATAATTTTTGTTTTTTGGCTTCTATGGGTTTTTTGTTCGGCAGATCGCGTAAAATTGCGGATGCTTCATCGAGAGCATTGCTTGCAATTAAAGCCTCTATATAACCCATTTTGGCAACGACAGGAATTTTAGGATTTAATTGCTGAGCACCTTCAAAATTTTTGCGGGCGAGGTTATATTGTTTTTGTTTTAGGTAGATATTTCCTAGGGCTTGATAAGCACTCCAAGCTGTTGGATTCATCCTCAGTGCAGACTCGATTTCATCAATTGCTGCCTTTGTATTTCCTTGTTCTTGGTAAATCTGAGACATGAGCAAGCGCCCTGGAGTTAACTGAGGGTTAAAGACCAGTGCTTTTTGAACTTGCTCTTTAGCTTGAGGGTATTTCTTTTGCTTTAATAAAACCCTCCCCATCCCCAGATAACCAGCAGGGGTAGTAGGGTCGATATTAACGGCATCTTTAAAAGCTTCAATGGCCGAGTCCAGTTCATTTTGTTTGTAGTAAACATTGCCAACGGCAAGAGCAGCTTTAGCCATCATTGGGTCAATTCTCCTCGCCGACCCGAAGTGGATCAAAGCTCCTTCATAATCTTTTTGTTTTAAACAGATGCTGCCTATACCAAGATGAGCTTGCTTAGAGCCTGGGTCTTTTTCAAGGATTTCTTCAAAAGCCTCCCGAGCTTCATCATAGCGCTTTTCCTTCATTAGTTGAGACGCTGTTTTAATTGATGGGCTTTTTTGAGTAGGCTTGGTAACTCGCTTGACTTGGGGCGTAAACGACATTGAAGGATTCCTCTGCTGCATCAAATATTTCCCTTCCGATTATACCGCTTCTTTTCCTAGTAATGCAATACCCAAGATTAACAAGGTCATCGCATCTTAACAATTATTAACAAAATGAACTTTATGTGATGTAAGTTGCATACCCATAATTCAGGCATATTTGAGGAGAATTTGCCATCTCAGTTGTTAAGCAACAATCGACTAAATAGGTTAGGCTTAGGGTAAGCCTAACCGTTATCTCTTGACATTGCGGGATTTTTTAACTACATTGGTGGGGAACATTTTGTATATAGATACACATGATTAACCATCTCATCTATATTGTTATGGATAGCTGCCGTCATGACAGCTACTCTGCGGCATCAACTCCCAATATGGATCGGCTGGGTAAGGCTGAACGCCGGTATAGCTATGCTTCTTGGACATCCCCTTCCCACTATGCTATGTTGATGGGCATGGTTCCTCACAAAAGTCCTCGGGGCGTGTTTGCCTCTGAAGTTTATAAACAAGAATTTGCTAAATGGGTAGATCGTTTAGGAATCCCAGACTTGTCCTTTAAAACCTTTATTCCCCAACTCTCCTTACCGAAAGTCTTAAAAAACCAAGGTTATAAAACTATTGGCCGAGTTTCTCTACCTGTTCTCAACCAATTTACGAGTATTAATAAGTACTTTGATGACTATCGACTAATGCCCACTCACAATGAATTTGCCAAAATGGTTGAGGAAGTAGAATTTCGCGACGAACAACCTCAGTTTTACTTTTTTAACTTAGGAGAAACCCACTATCCTTATATGCTGGAAGAGGATGAACTGCCCCATATATCTGGAGTGCATGGAGTTTTTAAGAGAATGGACGATCTGCTGCAAACTGAAACCGAGACAGAAAAAAAAGCCGAAAAGTCATTTTTCAATTCAGCAGAAATGGAGCAGCTACACAAACAGCAAATTCGTTGTGTTGAGTATGTCGATGGTTTGCTAGGTGAGCTATTTCGTAAATGTCCTGCTAACACTCACATTATTGTCACCGCAGATCATGGAGAGTTGTTTGGAGAAGACGGTTATTTCGGACACGGGCCTGTGATGCACGAAAAATGCTTTGAAGTTCCCTTCTTAGAAGGATTATGTCCCCAAATTTAAAATAAAACCAAGACAAGGAATTGTTATATGCCAGTCATTACTTCTTATGAACCATTTTCCCTGCAACCCGAATACCTAGAAGCAAACCGAGAATTTCTACACAGTTTGCCCTTAGAAAATGTCAGCCAGGTTCTCGATCTTGCTTGCGGTACAGGAACTCTCAGTGAATTGCTCCTAGAAATCAAACCAGAGGTAGGGATTGTTGGCATAGATATTTCGACAGAATCTCTCGAGATTGCGCGGGAATTATTTAAAGAAAAAAAGATGCTCGTTCAAGACCATGACGCACTTAATTCAGCTTTAAAATCCGGGCAAAGTGCTGTGCTGCTAAAAGTCGGTAGTGCTGATGATTTTGACTTAGAACCGGCCAGCATGGATCTCGTCCTGATGGGCAATGCCATCCATTTACTTCCCGACAAAGAGAAATTAATCCAAAGGATCAGTCGAGTCTTGCGTCCTGGCGGAATTTTTGCCTTTAATTCTTGCTTTTTTATCGGCACCTATCCCGAGGGAACAGAATCGGTCTATACTGAATGGATGAAAGAAGCCTTAGCTATTGTCTCCGAGAAATTGCTCCAATTGCAGCAAGCTGGTCAAGAAGGCATCCGCAGAAAGCGAGGCAAGGGGAATCGAGCTTTCGGCAATGAATGGTTCTCTCCACTTCAATGGCGGGATTTGCTCAATAGTCACCATTTAGAGATTATTCAGGATAAGCAGCGTACTGTTATGCTGACACAGCAAAGTTTGGAAACCATTGGTGCCTATGCAGGGTTTGCTGAAGTCGCCCTAAGTGGCTATCCGGTAGAGATAGCTAGTGAAGCTTTGCAAGAAGCGGCGGGAGTTACTTTAAACAATCTACAAATCAAAGAAATTCCCCGACTTTGGTTGGAGATAGTAGCCATGAAAAACTGAACTTTCTAGAGGTGATTTGTGACTATTAATAACCTTAGATATTTATGAAAATTGGTTTATGCTTAAAACACCTTGCAACGCAATCGCTGGCTTTTTAGGAAGTGGCAAAACTACACTTTTAAGAAATTCCCTGGAAAAAGTCTTTCAAGAGAAGCGCGTGGCGATTATCATGAATGAAATTGGCGACTTGGGAATTGATGGTAAAGTAGTATCAGGATTTGAAAATATAGATAAAGTAGTAGAATTGAATAGTGGTTGCGTCTGCTGTAGTGTTGACATCTTCTCTTTACACAACGCCTTTCGGGAAATTCAAGAACAAATAAAGCCCGATTTAATAGTCATAGAAACCACTGGACTGGCAAATCCCTTTCCCCTGATCCAGCGCCTCCACTATCTCGATGTCGTCCTCGATTCAGTAATCACCTTAGTAGATGCTTCAGAGTTTTTGCGGTTGGCAGCCGAAGAAGAAGTACTCAACGAGCAGGTAAGAGCGGCAGATTTTCTGATCTTGAATAAGACAGATTTAGTGACAGAACTAGAAATTGAGCAAGTCGAAAGCCATCTCCGTCAATTGAATCAAAGAGCCCCCTTATTTAAAACTACTCACAGCAATATCGATCCCAAATTATTGTTCGCCCTAGGAGCTAATCTTTACAGAAGACAATCAAAACTACTGGAAACTCAAGTGACCAAATCTGCTCAGGGTTTCCGCGACAGCCATCAAGATTTTTCCTCTTTTTGTTATCAGACAGAACGATTGGTGAACTTGGATAAATTCAAGCAATTTCTCGGAGAACTTTCCCAAAAAGTTTATCGTGCCAAAGGAATTCTCAATTTAGATGATAGAGCAACATCCTGTCTGTTTAATTTTATTTGCGGTCGTTTTGATTTTCAGGTTGTAGCCCCGGAGATTTGCGGAAAAATGCCAACGCAAGCGGTTTTTATCGGTCGCAACTTAGAACAAGAGCAAACAGCTATCATCCAGCAATTACAGGCTTGTCAAGATAGTTAAATTAATCAAAATTAGAGGTTATGATGGATAAATTCAACTGCTTTTCTCTGAGTCCCATTGAGCTAGAACACCCTGGTTTAGCCATCGCCAGCATTCGGGCTGGGGGAATCGGGATACTCGATCGAGAATTTTGTCAACCAGAAAATCTAGAGCGAGCAATTAGTAATATAGAGCAGGTTTTAGCTTTAAAAAATGCTCCCGGAGCAGCCGGACTGAGACTGAATTTAACACAGATCGAGCAGAGCAGCCAACTTTTGGCTAGATTGGAACTAGAATCTCACTGGTTGATTCTCAGTGGCTGGCAAGAGGCAACTGCTGAAACGCTCAGAGAGAAATTACAGCTTCTTTCAGGGGAAAATCGCCTAATTTTGCTGGAAATAACCGATGCCAATCAACTGGCTCTCTTAGCTTCTCTGTTTCCTTTCTTAGCTGGATTGGTAGCCAAAGGACAGGAAAGTGGCGGTTGGGTAGGAGAAGATCCCGCTTTTATTCTCACTCAGAAATTATTGAAAACCTCCTCCCTACCCATCTATGTACAAGGAGGAATCGGTATTCATACCGCGGCCGCTTGTCGGGCTGCCGGTGCAGCAGGCGTTGTCTTAGACGATCAATTATGGCTGATGCCCGAATCTCCTCTGCCTGGAGAATGGCAGGAATACTTACGTTACTTAAACGGGCAAGAAGCGATCGCCATCGGTGAGAGGTTGGGGCGCGCTTGTCGTGTCTTGTCTCGTCCCGGTTTTGCTGCCGTTGCCAAGTTGCAAGAAATGGCAGCACAGATAGAGATTCAAGAAGAAACCTCAGTTTCTGGCCAGATCTGGCGGCAAAGAGCCACCTCCCTAATTGGCTGGGCAAATCCTGCTACTCAAGCTTGGCCAATGGGACAAGCGAGCGGGTTAGCGGCTGATTTTCGCAAGCGTTACCAGACCACAGGTAAATTTCTACAAGCTCTGCTCAAGGGCAGTCAGGAACAGGTGCAGACAGCCCAAGAGCTAAAACCTCTACAAGCGGAAACTCCCTTGGCAGTTTCCCACGGCACCAAATATCCTATTGTCCAGGGGCCAATGACTAGAGTCAGCGATACGGCAGAATTTGCCCATGCAGTTGCTCGCTCAGGCGGACTGCCCCTCTTAGCTTTGGCTCTGATGCGGGGAAAACAGGTCGGGGAACTGTTGCAGAAAACCCAAGCCCTTCTAGGAGAGCTACCTTGGGGCATTGGTATCCTTGGCTTTGTTCCACAGGCAATTAGGGAAGAACAACTGCAAGAAGTCCAGAAAATTAAGCCGCCTTTCGCCTTGATTGCTGGGGGCAGGCCAGATCAGGCAGCGAAGTTGGAAGCCCAAGGAATTGCCACCTACCTCCACGTTCCCGTGCCAGCACTCCTGAAAATGTTCCTCGAACAGGGGGCGCGGCGGTTTATTTTTGAAGGGCGAGAATGCGGGGGACACGTGGGGCCACTGAGCAGTTTTGTCCTCTGGGAAAGCATGATTGCTACCCTGTTAGAGAAAGTGTCAGCCGGAGCAGAGCAGCAAATTCACGCCATCTTCGCCGGTGGGATTCATGACGCCCTCTCGGCCGCTATGATCAGTGCCATGGCCACTCCTTTGGCAGTAAGGGGCATGAAAATTGGCGTGTTAATGGGCAGCGCCTACCTCTTTACGGAGGAAGCAGTAGCTTGTGGAGCAATCCTGCCAGAGTTTCAAGCCCAAGCCCTCAGTTGCCAATCGACCATCAACTTAGAAACCGGACCGGGCCATGCCAGCCGTTGCGCTGTCACCCCATTTGCCCGCGAATTCTACGACACCCGCCGGCAAATGGCGGCCCGGGGCAGTTCTGCCGAAGAAATTAAGAACGTTTTGGAAGACCTGACTCTAGGACGGTTACGCATAGCTACCAAAGGTTTGCGGCGCGATGAGACAGGGCAAATAGTCTCGGTCAACCAAGAGCAACAGGTTAGCGAAGGGATGTACATGATCGGTCAGGTGGCAACCATGCGCCATCAAGTGATCAGCGTCAGCAGCTTGCATCAAGAAGTAGCTGAAGGCAGCGGGCAACTCCTGACTTCTCTTTCTCCAGCGGGTGAAGAGAAAGTCCCCGCTCCAACCCGACCCTCAGATATTGCTATCGTTGGCATGGCGACCCTTGTTCCTAAAGCAGACGCACCGGAGACTTTTTGGAAAAACATCCTCTCCCGGGTAAAAGCTATTGGCGAAATTCCTCCTCACCGTTGGGACTGGCGTTTGTACTACGATGCTGACCCACAAACACGAGATAAGGTCTATTCCAAATGGGGTGGTTTCATCGATGAGGTTCCCTTCGATCCTCTGCGCTTTGGGATCCCTCCCGTATCTCTCAAGTCCATCGAACCACTACAGCTATTGACTTTGGAGGCTGTCCGAAGAGCCTTAGAAGATGCGGGTTACGGGGGAGGAGATTTCGATCGAGAACGTACCTCGGTCATCTTGGGTGCGGGTGGAGGGATAGGAGATCTGGGCGGGCAGTATGCGGCCCGAGCAGAAGTGCCGAGGGTGGTTGAAAATCCCTCCCCACAGATATGGGATCGTCTACCGGAATGGACGGAAGAAACTTTTCCAGGGTTACTGTTGAATGTGGCAGCTGGCAGGGTGGCTAACCGTTTTAACTGTGGAGGCTCTAACTTCACCGTTGATGCGGCCTGTGCTTCTTCCTTGGCTGCCATTGACCTAGCAGTGACGGAATTGGAAACGGGACGAAGCAATCTCTGTATTGCGGGGGGCATTGACACCGGGCAAAGCCCTTTCGCTTATTTTTGCTTTAGCAAGACCCATGCCCTCTCTGCCCAGGGTCAGCCTCGCTCCTTCGATAAAGCTGCCGACGGGATTGTCATCAGCGAAGGTATTGCCATCCTTGTTCTCAAGCGTCTGGCAGATGCGGAACGGGATGGAGACCGAATTTATGCAGTTATCAAAGCGGTCGCTGGTTCCAGCGACGGTAAGGCCTTGGGTTTAACTGCTCCCCTGCCGGCAGGACAAAAGCGAGCGCTACAGAGAGCTTACGAAAAAGCGGGATTTTCTCCCGCTAGCCTGGGACTCTATGAAGCCCACGGCACGGGAACGGTGGCCGGTGATCGAGCAGAGTTAGAAACAATTACCAGTTCTCTACAAGCCTCCGAGGCAGGGCAAAAATCCTGCGCTATTGGCTCCATTAAAACCTTGCTCGGACATACTAAAAGCGCCGCTGGAGTCGTTGGACTAATGAAAGTAGCCCTCTCCCTACATCACAAAGTCCTACCCGCTCACTTTGGGGTTGAGACACCCTTAGACCCGATTGTGGATCTGGAAAGCCCGGTCTATCTCTTAAAAGACAATCATCCTTGGCTGACTAATCCCAACCAACCTCGCCGGGGAGGGGTCAGTGCTTTTGGCTTTGGGGGGACGAATTTTCATGCCATTCTCGAGGAGTATGGGGGAGCAGTTCACAGACCAGCCCTGGGAGGAGATGACTGGCCTTGGGAATTGGTGATCTTGGCTGCCGAGAATCGCCAAGAATTATTGCCAAAAGTGCGGTCTCTGCTGACAGCTTTGCAAGGAGGAGCAAAACCGCGACTGGGAGATCTGGCCTACAGTTGCGCTTTAACAGCGACAAACCACCTAGGCAGGGGAGCAACCCTAGCCATCGTGACCAGTAATTTGTCAGAGTTAGTCGCCAGCTTGTCCTCGGCTCTTAGTTATCTGGCAGGCGATTCTGCCAGTCCCCTGCCCCCTGAGATTCAGTTCTCCGAAGGCCACACCCCCACTGGGACAAAAGCTCTCACTGCTTTTCTCTTTCCGGGGCAGGGGGCGCAATATCCCGGCATGGCCAGGGAAGTTGCTCTCTATAGGCAAGAGATGCGCCAAGCTTTGGAATTTGCCGACAGCCATCTGGGCGATCGCTTCCCAAAATTGCTGAGTCAGTATATCTATCCCCCCAGTGCCTATTCAGAAGCGGCAGAAATTAGCAATGAACAACAGCTTAAACAGACTCAGGTAGCTCAACCCGCTCTAGGAGCCGTGGAATCGGGCTATCTAGCCTTGCTGGCCAAGCTGGGCATTAAGGCAGATTTGGCAGCAGGACACAGTTATGGCGAATATACAGCCCTCTACGCTGCCGGTGTGCTATCCCAAGCTCAATTTCTCAATCTTTCTGCCCTTAGAGGCCAGATTATGTCCCAAGCTTGTCAGGGGGTTGAGGGAGCTATGGCTGCCGTGCAAATCACCCGCGAGGAATTGGCACAATATCTTGATAGTTTTCCAGGAGTTGTGGTAGCCAATCACAATGCTCCCCTTCAGTCCGTCATTTCTGGACCGCAAGCAGCGATCGAACAAGCAATCAACAGTTTGAACGCCAACGGCATTACCGCTAGAAAGCTGCCTGTGGCCGGAGCTTTTCACTCGCCCTTGCTGGCAGAGGTTCAGGAAGAGTTGACCCGTCAGTTAAATTCTGGCTGCTTTGAGTCCCCCCAGTTTCCTGTCTATGCTAACGCTACAGCCCTTCCTTACCCTTCAGATGCCGATGGCATCCGTGGCCAGTTAAGCCAACAGGCTCTCCGTCCAGTAGAGTTCGTCAGTCAAATTCAGGCTTTATATGAAGCTGGCGCTCGCACCTTTATTGAAGTCGGTCCAAAAAGCATCCTGACCAAGTTCGTCGGTCAAATTTTAGGAGACAAAGAGCATACTTGCGTATCTTTAGATGGCCAAGGGGGAGGACTGCGAGGCTTTCTGCTGGGCTTAGGGACTCTAATTACCAGAGGGCAAGAGGTGCAACTCCTTTCTCTGTTTGCTGGTCGCCAAGTCCAGCAGCTGGAATTATCTCGACTGGCAGAGCTAATGGGCCCTTCTCAATTAGCACCCACCACTTGGCTGGTCAACGGTGGTGGTGTCAGGTCATTAGGAGCTACCAATAGTTATAGCGGCAAGCTCCCCCCCCTATCCTTGGCAACGTCTATGCTAGGCAGACAAGAGAAAAAAGGGCAAAACGGTAACACCGAGGCGAAGCCAGACTTAGGGATAGAGCGATTTGAGCCAGTCAAGCCGCCTAGTCCTGCCCCTCATGCCCATTCCCCTTCCCAACTCACCGGGTTAAACCCCATAGTTCCTACTAATTCAAATCCGCAACCCAAAATCCAGCGAACAATGTCTGAACAAAATTTTCCCCCGCTCTCCCAACCAGCAACTCCACAAACTTATTCTACTAGCCAAGAACCCTCAGTTGCTGGCTCGGTGGCTTTACAAGCCTATCAAGCTTACCAGCAGACCATGCGTCAGTTTTTGACTCTTCAGGAGAAGGTAATGCTGCAATTTCTCCAAGCCAGTCAGGTAGAAGGAATGACTCCTTCAAGATCAGTGGCTATGCCAGAGCGGAGCCTGCCAGCGGCCCAACCTGTACTTTCCCTTGCCTCCAATGGAGGGGGAAGTGCTAACCTGTCCCCTGCTTCGCCGCCAGTACCCCCCCGAATTTCCCCACCCCCTTCCCGACCCGCTGCACTGCCTCAGATATCCGTTAGTCCCACACCGGTTAGTCCCACAATTCAGCAGCAAGAGCCTATGCTCAAGCCCCAGCCAGCAACGGCATCTCCCAATCTGCCCACTGCTGCCGATGCTGTTGTACCCTCTGTGCTGCTCGAACGGGAGAGTTTGACCAAAACTCTCTTGCAATTAGTCAGTGAACGCACTGGCTACCCAATTGATATGTTGGGCTTGGATCAGGATTTGGAAGCAGAACTAGGAATTGACTCGATCAAGCGAGTGGAAATTTTGGGAGCAATACAGAAAAGTTTGCCCGCTGCTGTCGCTGAGGGCATGCAGTCCCAGATGGAAAATTTGACCAAGGTTAAATCCCTCAACGGCATTGTTCAACAAGTCTTATCCCTCTCACCGTCTGGGACAGTGGAACCCTCAAAAAGCTTGGGAAAGTTCTAGCCCAGGGGGAATCGATTCCACGTTACCTGATGCAAGCACAGGCAGACCCCCTACCTACCGGTCAGTGGCCGCTTCCCCAAGGGCTTTTTCTTATTACTGAAGACGAACTTAGCGTTGCTCCCTACTTGGCAGAGTCTCTGCGGCAAAGAGGGCTGGCGGTAGCGCTGATTGAGCGAGCTAGTTTGCAAACACCAAAGGCGTTAGCTGAGGCAGTTAGCAGGGAACGGGAGAAACATGGGCTGGTCGCCGGGATTGTCCATTTGGCTGCTTTAAGTCAAGCGGCTGAGCCAACTACCCTATCTGAGTGGCGGCAATATACGCAAATACAGGCTAAGAGCTTGTTTTACCTGCTCCAGTTGTGTGCTGACGACCTCCGCAAAGGGCAACAGCCAGGCCGGGTTCTGATGGCTTCCTGTTTGGGGGGACAGTTTGGCCGGGATGGTAACTGGGGGACGAGTTTGCCAATTGCAGGTTGTGGCAACGGGCTTTTGAAAACCCTGGGGGCTGAGTGGCCTAACCTCCATGCCAAGGCAGTAGATCTCGATGCCCACCTTTCCCCAAAGGCGCTGGCAGAATGCCTCGTCTCAGAACTGTTATTACCTGGGGGGCGCATCGAAGTTGGCTATCCCCAGGGACAACGTACCACTTTCCGTACCCAGCCGGCTCCTTTCTCGTCCCGGGCAACTATTGCCAAATTTACACCCACTCCCGATTGGGTCGTTTTAATTACAGGCGGCGCTCGCGGCATTACTGCGGAAATAACCAGCGATTTAGCCTCCTTCGGCCTGACGATGATTTTGGTGGGACGGGCTCCTCTAGAGAACGAAGCAACAGCCCATATTGAGGATGTAACTGGCTTGCGTCAATTCCTCCTGGCTCAGGCTCGTTCCCAGGGCAAGTTGCCCACCCCCGTTGAGATCGAGCGCCACATCCAGTTAATCTTGAGGGAGCGGGAAATTCGGGCTAATTTAGCACGATTCCGACAAGCAGGGGCAAAGGTGGAGTATATAGTAGCAGATGTGAAGGATGAGCAGGCTTTCGCTGCCGTTATTGAGGGCATTTACTCCCGCTACGGACGGTTGGATGCTGCCATCCACGGGGCGGGAATTATTGAGGACAAATTGATTGTCGATAAGGAACTGGCTTCCTTTGAGCGGGTCTTTGATACGAAAGTGGATAGTGCCTTGATCCTCAGCCGCTATCTGCGTCCAGAGTCTTTGAAGTGGCTGGTTTTCTTCAGTTCAGTTGCCGGTCGCTACGGTAATCGTGGGCAATCTGACTACGCATCTGCCAATGAAATTTTGAATCGTCTGGCCTGGCAGCTTGACCAGCGCTGGTTGAATACCCGCGTAGTCGCCATCAATTGGGGACCCTGGGATACTAAGGGTATGGCCTCTGAAGAAGTGAAGCGTCAGTTTCGGGAACGGGGAGTAATCCCAATTTCTCTAGTCGGCGGTCGCCGCTTTTTCCAGGAAGAATTGAGTTATGGAGATAAGGGAACAGCAGAAGTAATTGCCGGGGAAGCTCCGTGGGAAACCCATGAAGCTGAAGCTGGAAAACTCGATCTCCTTCCCGCTAACCGTCCCTTTCCCTTCATTTCTAGTGTCCCTCAACTGCAATCTGACAGCAAAGTGACTCTAGAACACATCTTTTCTCTAAAGTCAGATCCCTATCTTGAAGATCACTGCTTGGATGGCAAAGCTGTTTTGCCAGCAACCGGGGCCTTGGAATGGATTGCTGAATTTACTCAAGCTGCCTGGCCCGACTGGCAAGTTTGCGAAATCGTTGACCTAAGAGTCCTGCGGGGAGTATCCATGGCCGTTGAAGGGAGCCGTAAAGTTCTCTTCGTCGCCCGTTCTTCTAGTCACGCGGATGCAACAACCTTGCAGGTAACTGCCGAAATCCTAGATCCTGAGACTAGGATGCCACTATATCGCGCTCTTGTTATTCTGCGCCCAGAGATAGAAGCTCCTCCTTCTCTTCATCCCGTCAAGCTCAAATCAGGCAGGAGTCTAGACCCTCAATTTGCTTACCTAGAGTATCTATTTCACGGCAAGCGATTTCAACTGATCAGTGAGATTATAGCGGTTGACGAACAGGGAATTGATGCTTGGGTGAAGCCGAGCCTGCCTTCAGCTTGGGTAAGGCAAGATTCTTCCACTGCTGTCCCCCCTTGGCTGTTCGACCCAGGCTTTATGGATACTATCCCGCAAATGGCTTTAGTGTGGTCTCGGCTCTATCAGGACAGTAGTGCTTTGCCTTCCAAGTTAGGCAGAGTCATCCGCTATGGTAGTTCGCCCCTAACAGGCAGGCTACGGGTAGCTTTTCGAGTTGTCAGAAGCGATGCTCAGATGATTGTTTACGAGGCATCTGTCTTTGATGAACAAGGTCAAGTCCGCTTTTACCTAGAAAATCTTGAAAGTACCTGTAGTGCTGCCCTGAATCGCCTGAATGTTCAGTGGCGGGAGTCCCTTGAGAATCCTTCTTGATTTATCGGAAATTTGGCTTGAAAACCCCGTCCTAAAAGGACGGCTTTCTATGGTAATACCAAATTAAATTGTATTCAGTGCAGATAGAGCATCGAGGATGAAGGGAAATGGCTCTTCTCGACTTTGTGTGATAATTTTTGCTTATGACCCACATTCCGCACCCTAGTCGTTGAAATCAAAAGTTGCTCTAGCCCTTGTATAGCTGGACTTCCCCCATACATAAATACTAAAAAATTAACAAAACCCTTACTGCAGGTCGCTTCTAAGAAAAAATTGAAAAGAGACTACTGGGTACATTTTTCACTTGAAAATGGCTGTACCGTTGACTGTATCTGGAGTAGAGCGATTCCGTAGAGTTGGCTGTATAGTGATCGCTAACCTGATTTTAACAGATAGTGTCATTAATCTCTAGAGTAAGGGATTCCCTCTGTAGCCATGTTTTTGCTGATTTTCTGCCCCGAAACAAGCTATAATGGTCTAAAGGTCAAATTTGAAAATTTTTGCCTCAAACCCTATCTGCGTAAGAACTTCAGGATTTTGTGTCCAGTAGTTCATTGGTATTTTATCGCTTGAACTCAGGCTCTGTAAGACTTTTAGCCATAGCTAGTATGTTTATACGGGGAAAGTCTAGGTACATATATACCATAATAGCCGAAAACCCTTATCCATCAATGGATGCACCCCCTTAACTTTTCTTAATGTACCCATGTAATTTGTAACATTTTTTAATGGACAAGAATTCTCTCCATTTGCTAAAATGATAGCCATGTATATAGAAAAAGTTCCTAACCGTAATTCCCCCCCCGCTGTTCTTCGACCAGATTCCTATCGAGAAGGAGATCAAGTCAAAAAAGAACCCTGGCCAATCTCTCAAAATTACCCGATGATATTATCGACAATCTAAAACTGGCTCTTAAAGGGGCAACACTGTCCATGAATGAAGGCATTCCCAATCATTTTGAAGTGATTGGGAATGCCTTCCTCATGGTCATGTAATGGCTATTTTAGAGATGATTAAAAAATTGGGTTTAGATAAAATAATCAGTGAAAAATCCTCACGAATCAGAAACTTAGTGGTGGCGATGATTGTGGCAAGAATCATCAATCCTAAATCGAAACTAGCCACAGCGAGAGGGTTTAATAGTGAGACTGGCAGTCAGAGTTTAGGACAATTGTTAGACTTAGAAAAAGCCGATGAAGAGGAATTATATAACGCCTTAGATTGGTTATTAGAAAAACAAGAGAAAATTGAGAAGCACCTAGCACTTAAACACTTAGAATCAGGCACATTAGTCTTGTATGATGTCACTTCTACTTACCTAGAAGGCAATGGTTGTGAACTGGGAAAATATAGTTATAATCGAGATAAAAAGAAAGGGAAAACTCAGATAGTTTTTGGTTTGTTATGTTCAGCTAAGGGTTGTCCGATAGCAGTAGAAGTATTTGAAGGAAACACCTCAGAAGGTGCTACTTTAAGCGGACAAATTGAGAAAGTCAGAAAGGGTTGGGGGATTGAGAATGTTGTCTGGGTAAGTGATAGAGGAATTTTAACTAACTCGAAAATCAAGGAATTAGTAAAACCGATAGAAGGATTAGACTATATTACTGGTTTAACTAAGCCTCAAATTCGGAAAATGGCTGAGGTAGAAGTGATTCAATTAGGATTATTTGATCAGGTAAACTTGGTGGAATTTGAGAGCGAAGATTATCCCGACGAAAGATTAATTGCTTGTCGGAATCCCTTCATTGCCCAGAAAAATCAACAACAAAGAGAGGCATTATTAGAGGCAACAGAGAAGGAACTAGATTTGATTGTTCAGGCGACTCAAAGGGAGAAAAGAGCTTTAAAGGGTCAAGATAAGATAGCTTTGAGAGTGGGCCAGGTTCTTAATCAGTTTCAAGTCAATAAATACTATAACTTAGAGATAACAGAAGAAGGTTTTTCCTATCAACGGAAGCTGGAATTAATCGCTCAAGAAACGGCCTTGGATGGTGTGTATGTGTTAAGAACTTCTCTGGAGTCCACCTTGATGGATGCAGCGACGACGGTTAAAGCTTATAAAAGTTTATCTCAAGTGGAGGAGGCATTTCGCTGTTATAAGTCAATTGATTTAAAGGTACGTCCTATCTATAGCAAACCTAAATGAGTTGTGAAAAGGCATCAAATCTTTTCAAGTTAGGAAATTTGAAAAGATTATATTTGGCAAAAAATTCAAATAAAAAATTAATAATCTTAAAGTTTTTGCAGAAACGATAAAACCTCCTGAGCAAATTTTTTAATTGAAACCAAATTGCTTCAACTGGATTTTCTTCTGGCGCATAAGGGGCAAAAAGTTCACAAGTAATTTTCTATTCTGATTTTGCTAATCCTTCATTTTGCTCTCCCAAAAAATTCTTCATATTTTCTCCTGTATGATGTCTAACTCCATCCCAAAATATCAACAATCTTTTTCCAGCATTTTTACTTTGTAAACTTTCTAGAAACTTCACTGTATTTTCTCCATTTCCTCTGGTATATTTTTCTAAAATTAAATCTGGCTCTAACAAGTTTAATGCACCATAATAAGTTGGTCTATCTTTATAATTATTAATTGGTATTTCGACTCGCTCTTTTGACTTACCCCAGGCTTCACCTACGATATCTTCCCCCATTAGATGGCATTCGTCTATCGCATATACCATAAGCTTTCCCGACTCTATCTCCTCTCTATGCTCTTCGAGAATTTGCTTAATTTCTTCATTTCTTTGTTTGACTTTTTCTTCATCTTTTCTTGGGTTTACTTTTTCAGCTTTCTGTCTAGTTATCTTCGCTTTTCTGTAAATCTTATAGTAACTTTCTTTTGATTCAAATACTACATCATACTCTTCTATTAAATAGATTTCTAGTTCTGATAAATCCCAATATTATTGGCATAATAAACATTTTATTGTCTCTTCTTCTTCCTCTTTAGTCAGCTTTTTTTTGGCTCCTTTGTAACCTAGTCTTATTCCTTGTATTCCTTGTTTAATAAATCTTTTTTTCCATTTACTTACATAACCTTGAGATACATTTAGTATATTTTCTATCGCTTTGTAGGCATAACCCTGTAGAGCCAATTTTACTGCTAAGGCTCTCTTCATCTCTCGCGAGTCTCCATTACTGTTTATAAAATTGATTAAACCCTCTATTTGTCTTTCTCTTTCATTTTGATTGGTTTCCATTTGCTTTTTTCTTTCATTTCTTGGCAGAACGTTTTTATTTTACCATAGCAAGCTCTATTTACGTATCAAATGGAATTGCTATATGCTTATAGGAGAGTCACTACTCCTCGAATTGTTGTGACTTAGTTTAACTCTTTGAGCCGAAAAAATATTTGGTATTTTATGATTTCTCCTCAACATCTGATTGGTTGAGTATTTTTTTTGATTATTCTGATTTTTTTTCTTTGAAAAGACCTGTAGTTTTTTATACTTCAAAGTGAAGTGCGGAATATGGGTTATACAGGTAATCGCTTTCCTAATTGGCAGGGAAATTTATTCGCTGGTGGTTTAGTTTCCAGGGATATTCGTCGTCTGGAACTGAATAAATCGGGTGAAATTATCAATCAAGAAGCGATTCCCATCGGTCAGAGGGTGCGGGATGTGCGTCAAAGTCCCGACGGATTTTTATACCTGCTCACCGATGAAGGTAACGGTCAATTAATTCGCCTGGAACCGCCATCTAATTTGTAAAAGTTCACAGAAATTATCATGGAAACCTTGAAGATTTTTTAGTGAATTCTAGTATAGTTATGTTTGTACGGGAGTAAGCACTCGATTTATGAAGAAAATTTTACAGTTAGTGGGACTAGGTTGTATATTACCTATGTTCCTCGCCAGTGCGAGTTTAGCGGAAACAGTGGTGGAAAAAGTGGCTCGCACGGGATTTTTGACCGTAGGAACCCGTTTTGATGCGATTCCCTACTCCTACGTCAATGATAAGGGGGAATTAGTCGGCTATTCTATGGATGTGTTGGAACGAATTAGAAAACGATTAGAAACTCGTCTCGGTCGTCCCGTCACCCTGCAAATGATTGAAGCTAACCAACCCGGAGAGAAAATTAATCTCATTCGTAGCGGGGAAATCGATATCGCTTGTAGTACGGCTTTTACTTGGGAAAGGGCGAAAGTTGTCGATTTTTCCATCAGTTACAGCATTTCTGGGATTAGGATTTTAGCTAAAAAAGGTAGTAATTTCTCCACTCCTCAATCCCTAATCGGTAAACGCATCGCCTTGGTTCCCACTTCTGCGGCCGTGGATGTGATTAAATTAGTACAACCGCAGGCAACAATTGTTACTACCTACAGCACCGTAGAAGAAGCCCTCGAAGCTTTAAAAACTGGTAAAATCGACGCAATAGCGGGGGATAGCATCTCTTTAGCGGGAACAATCCTCAGAGATAACCCTAAAATCTACGAAATCGTCCCCGAAGAAGCTCTAGCTAATTTTGGCATTGCTTGCATGGTTCCCGAAAATAACTCTACTTTTTTGGATGATGTCAACTATGCCATTGTTAAAATGATGCAGGATTACATCACCAATGATACGGCCACCGTTAGTCAAATCGATCGCTGGTTCGGTAGTCAAGGCATGGTTCCCATCCCCCCAGAATTATTAAAGGGGTTTTTTGCCTTCAAAGTTATCGAACACGCCCAAATTAATCCCCAAGAAGCCAAATAGGAGCATAAATTCAGGTGAATATCAGCAATAAAACTGGTTTAGTCGGCTTTCTTCTCGCTTTATCTGCCTTCGGTCTGACTAGCACTGCCCAGGCTGCCTCAGAGGAGGCTAATCCCATTGAAGCGCGTTTAAGTCGTCTATCTAGCGCTGTACGCGAACGAGTTAACCAACTGCCAGAAGGTACTGCCGATCCTAGTTTACAAGCTTTAGGCTGGGGAGATGGTGGCAATCGCGGTTGGGGGAATAGTCGTGTCGGTGGTTGGGTAGATGGTCGCGGTGGTAGTTTTGTTAATGGGCGGCCCTGGCGCAATGGTTGGTCTGACGGTGGTGGTTTCTTTAATTCCCGACCGCGCTGGGGTAATGGTGGCAGTTTCTTAAATCGTTGGTAAGTAAGGTTGGGTGAGGGGTTAACTTTATCCTCGTCCCCACCCCGGTTTTACGAGAAAATCTAGGGTTTATAGCTGGGAAAATCGATATAACCTTCCTTGTCAAAAGAATACCAATCTTTCATCTCAGCATCGGGATTAAGAGGCCAATTATTGGCGAATCTTTCCACCAAATCGGGATTACTGATATAGGGACGACCGAAAGCAATTAAATCCGCATCTCCTAACTGAATAGCGGCTTCAGCAGTTTCTTTTGTATAACCACAATTGCCGATTAAAGCACTATTAAAAACAGCCCGAAACTCGGATAAAAGCATCGGTTGACCCTTTTCATGAAAACCAAAAGCCAAGCCATCTAGCAGATGCAAATAAGCTAAATTGTACTCATTTAATCTTTGGGCAACATAGAGAAAAGTTTCTCGAAAATCCTCGGAACCCATGTCATTATAAACCCCATTGGGAGACAGACGCACCCCCACCCGATGACTGGGAAAAACAGTTAAAATTGCCTCGACTACTTCCTGTAAAAAACGATAGCGATTTTCCAAACTGCCTCCGTACTTATCCTGACGCTGATTAGTGGCCGATTGCAGAAAAGTATCGATTAAATAACCATTAGCCCCGTGAATTTCTATGCCATCAAACCCCGCTAATTTTGCCCTCTGAGCGGCTTGACGGTAATCGGCGACAATTGCGGGGATTTCGTCGGTTTCTAAGGCTCTAGGGGTCTCGTAGGGCTGTTTACCGATGGGTGTATGCAACTCCCCCTTAATCCTAATTGCGGAAGGGGCAACGGGTAAAGCCCCATTTTCCTGAAAACTCGGATGAGAAGCGCGACCGCAGTGCCACAATTGACAAAACAGTGGTGTTCCTTTTCTTTGGGCGATTTTTGTCACCATTTGCCATGCTTGCGCTTGTTCATCGGTGTAGATACCGGGGGTATTTTGCCAACCGTTAGCTTGGGGAGAAATTACCGTCGCTTCTGTAATCATTAATCCCGCACTGGCCCTTTGCCGGTAATACTCGGCCATTATCTCATTGGCCAGACGTTTTTCTCCGGCTCGCGCTCGCGTCATGGGAGCAAGCACAAGACGATTTTCTAAGTTTAAATCTCCCAATTTAAATTGACTTAAAAGAGTCAGGGAAGTAGTGAAGGCAGTCATCGAATTTGCCGATAGAGAATTTAGGTTAATTTTACCGCAATTATTTAAAACCAGACAATCGCACCTAAGTATCATTGACTGTCTCTCTGCGAGATTGTCCCTCTCCTAAGCTAGGATAATTAATCGGATTAACTAGCTGAATATATAGCGTTTCCTAAGCTAGTGAGGTACACCTGTTTTTCTTCCCCTTTGCCTTTTGCCTCTTGCATGAGTGCCTAAAACCCATAACTTTTGTACCTCAGCAGACTGAAAAACGCTATAATTGATATTGGTGATAAATTTGACTATAATTACCAGTTATTTAATTTATTCATCGTCCAAAATTAAAGAGACATAAACTATATTTTCTGGTAGTTGAGTCATGATAAATTTCTTGGCAACTTCGGCGGCAATTTTGTCATCAGAAATATTGCTTAAATCTCAAGAGATAGGAACCTCAACTATCCGATCACCCCAATAATACCATAGATACATCTGTCCCAACTTATGTATGAGGGGACTACCCCCATTCCATCACCTCCTTGACCATTTCTCTCAAGTCATCCTTCTTGGTTTTTCCCTCCCACTTGTCATAAACTAAACTTATACCAATATGGGTGGTGAATCATTTTATCTAAAAAAACTGTCAGTAGAAAAGGAGCGAACCGTCAGTTAATTAGACCCGTTATTGCAGACATTTTGGCAAATTTTTCTTTTTAGGATGGTTTTCCTGAGTTGAGATTATCCCCCCTTACTTTAAGTAAAGGGGGAAAAAAAAATCAATTGGCACGCTGTTCAACCAACAGTTGGTAAGCATGATTAAAATCAGCCGTTGTAATGCGAATATCAGCCGGGTCAGTCATTCCCTGATGGCGATAACGACGAATTGCCATCAGTGCGGCTTGGTTACATAATAACGCTAAATCTGCACCATTCCAGCCTTCGGTTGCCTCGGCCCAATGGCCTAAATCCACATCCTCTAAAGGACGTTCATCATTATGAACCCCCAGAATTGCTAAACGACTGGAGGCATTCGGTAAATCAACTTTTAACTGTAAATCTAACCGTCCCGCTCGCAATAAGGCTGGATCTAAGGCATCGGGGCGATTAGTGGCTCCAATCACTAAAATCGTTGCCCCCGTTTGCAACCCATCTAACTCCGTGAGGATTTGTCCCACAACCCGGTCACTCACTCCCGAATCCCCACTATAACGACCTCTTGCCGGCGCTAAAGTATCAATTTCATCAATAAAAACCACACAAGGTGCTGCCTGACGAGCTTTGGCAAACAACTCACGCACTGCCTGTTCACTGGCCCCCACCCATTTACTCAAAAGCTCAGGTCCATTAATACTAATAAAATTAGCTCGCGCCTGAGATGCAACCGCTTTGGCCAATAAGGTTTTTCCCGTGCCGGGGGGACCCCAAAGTAAAATACCTTTGGGAGCTTGGGCTTTGGTTTGCGTATATAATTGCGGATGGAGTAATGCTCCTTCCACGGACTCCTGTAGGGTTTGTTTAATCTGTTCAAGTCCGCCAATATTGTCCCAGGCCACATGGGGAGATTCCACCTCCACAGACCGCAATACCGCCGGTTTAACTTCTTTAAGGGCCTGCAAAAAGTCGGCTTGCACCACCGTCATTGTTTCGGGAATTTGCGAGTCAATCGTAGGAACCTGGCGTCGCAAAGCACTATAGGCCGCTTTCTGGCAAACGGCTTTTAAATCTGACCCGACAAATCCCACCGCATTATCGGCAATCAGAGCTAAGGAAACTGATTCATCTAGGGGCATGGAACGGGTGAGAATTTGCAGGATTTCTAAACGACCAGCCCGGTCAGGCACCCGAAAGAGGACTTCTCGGTCAAACCGTCCGGGGCGGCGGAGGGCAGGGTCAAGATGGTCGGGACGGTTTGTCGCCGCTAGAACAATCACCCCTTGACTTTGGGCAAAGCCATCCATTAAACCGAGCAATTGGGCCACCAGTCTTTTTTCTACTTCCCCTTCAACTTTACTGCGGTCGGGTGCCATGCTATCAATTTCGTCGATAAAAACGATACAAGGCGCATTCTTACTGGCTTTCTCAAAAATTCCCCGGAGTTTTTGCTCAGCCTCCCCATAATATTTGCTAATCACCTCTGGTCCGACTAAGGCAATATAGTTAACACCGAGTTCTTCAGCCAAAGCGCGGGCAGTCAGGGTTTTACCGGTTCCAGGGGGTCCGACTAAGAGAACGCCGCGAGTGGGTTCAAGTCCTAACTTGGCCAACAAGTCGGGGCGTTTCAGAGGAATGGCAATTAGTTCCTTGAGTTCTTTAATCACTTCCGTCAAGCCACCAACATCTTTAAGGGAAGCTGTGGTCGGTCCTTCGGGCGGTGTCACACTGTCTTCAACCCCTGAATCGGTGGGGGATGACCGATTGCGATTAACCTCAAAATCATCCCCACCAGAATTGTTCGGGCGATAAACTCCCCCTGGACGGGGAATACCGCCAGCGCGGGGAATGTTACTCAAGGAACGAGAGTTAAATTGCACTTCGGTTTTAATTTCCCCTTTTTCCAGTTTTTCTTCTAAGGTCTTAGCGAGTTCTACTAATTGCTCAAAGCCTTTGAATAATTCTACCATAAAATTTCTCCTGAATCAATTGAAGGATGGGGACTGGGTAATAGATGAGGTTGAGAAGTCCGACTTGAGCAGACTAATTACCTTTAAAATAACAGATCTGCCGCGCCTTTTACCCGGGCTAGAGGTTCTACTGACCGGGGTAAACTGGCTAAGCGGATCAAAGTTTGCTCTGGGAATAAATCCCGATCAATTTCCTCATTAGCGTGATAACGATTCTGCACGACGTAACGTTGATAGACTCCCTTTTTTTTCAAAGATGCTGTCAATCGCAGTTGTTCGGCAACGATGGCATCTTGGGCTTGCAAAACTCCAATAAATTCTGTATGTTGGGGGTCTTTGAGTTTGTTCTGGGCAGACATCACCTGTTGTCTTAAGATTCGCAATCGTCCCATTAAATCTACACGCCCTAATACTTTTTGATACTTTATCCAAAGCTTAAAAATCCAACTTAACCAATCTCCTAAAGCCGTTGGCATTTCTAAAAATCGCAGGAGATGACCGGTAGGAGCCGTATCTAAAATAATCAAATCTTGTTGTTTCTGGTCTAATAACTCCATTACTTTTACTAGGGACAACATTTCATCAATTCCTGGCAGAGATTGAGCCACAATTTGTCGCCAAGCTTCTGGAGTATAAGCTAGTTTGATGTTTCCTTCTTCCTTACCTTCACCACTAATCATTTCTGCCAGTTCCCATAAATAATCATCCCGAAATTTTTCTAAAATGATATTAGCATCAACTTCTTGACCACTTAAATTAGCAGTTAATTGTGTGGATTGATGTCCTAATTTTGTCCCAAAGGCATCTCCCAAAGAATGAGCCGGATCAATAGAAATAATTCTAATTTTTTGATCGGGATGACGATTAGCTAACGCCCAACCAATGGCCGCAGCAACGGTGGTTTTTCCCACCCCACCCTTCCCACCAATGATAATAAGTTGGCGTTTGTCGTCAATAAAATCACTAAAACTCGGCAGAATTTTTTGCGGCCATTGAATGGGAGGCGGGGTAATAAATTCTACTTTTTCGAGGATTTTAATTTGACTCATGATCTGATCTAGTGCTTCACCTCCTAGTGGCTCTTTTGCCTGTTGGGGCAGGGTAAAAATTGTCTCTTGACTTGGAATTTTTAGGAATTTATCGAGGAGTTGCTGTTGCTCACTATAGCGATCTAAATTTTGATTAGGATCCGTTAGAATGCGATTGATAAATAAGCTGCCGCAGGGAATATTTAAGTGATGCAAACTATTGAGTAATCGTTCGGTTTCTAATAAACTCATCGGTTCGGCAATTGCCACAATTAAACAAAGGGTAAAATCCCGATCTTGTAGGAGTTGTTTGCCTTCGGTTAATTCTGATTTTGTTTTGACTAAAAAGTCATCCACATCATCGGCATTGTAGGTTTTTGAAAAAGTTTGCGAAATAACACGATGTTTTTCTTGAAACAACTCTAAAGAATTGAGAATAATCTCTAAAAAGTCTTTAATTTCCAATAAATTCAAGGTATGACCAGAGGGAGCCATATCAACAACAATTCGGTCTACAACTTTCTCAATAAGTAATCTCTGAATCTCTAATAGACCCATGATTTCATCTAAACCTGGCCAGTCTAAATCCCAAACAGGAGTTAAATCTTCTCCCTCAACAAAACTGCCTCGTTCTACTAAAATTTCTAAAAATTTTCCGTATTTTTCTTTAAATTCTAAGAGCAATTTTTCCGCATCTAATGCCCTAACTTTTAAGTTGGGTAAGTCTTTTACAGGTGATGCCTCATCGCTAACTTCTGTTTGCAATACATCCCCTAAAGAATGAGCAGGATCGGTTGAGATTAATAGGATTTGTTCCTCGGGAAATAATTTAGCCCAACGGCGAGCAAATCCACAGGAAAGGGTAGTTTTTCCCACTCCTCCTTTGCCACTAAACATAACTAAATGTCGAGTGTCATAAGGACTTAGAGAGTTATTTGCCAAGTTAAAGTTAGTCATAGAGAAATCAAGTTAAGTAAAGTGATAGGGGGGAGAAACTTGTCCTAATTGTAATTCCCAACGGGGGCAGGCTTTCTGCCAATGCAAGACTTGCTCGATTAGTAAAGGTTCTTCTTGAAAATCAACTAAAAGATAAATTCGTGATTCTGTCCCTGGAGCAGTAATAATCCTTGTTGATGGATAGCTTTGGTTGACTAAATCCACGAGATTTTGCCATTCTGAACCCTGCAAAGTATAAAAATCCTGTTGGGCTTCATAATGCTGTTTTTTGGCTAAAAAATATTGTCTGCCCCTGCTTTCAGAAAAGAGTACAGGCTCCTCTAGCTTGCGGGGAATACATTTTAAAAGATATTCTCCTTTTCCCTCAAGTTCTTCAATTTTTTCTTGATATTCTTGGCCATGGGAACAAAGATGAGTCAGTAAATTTTCTGCCTCTAAAAAAGATGTGCCAAAACGTAAAGGTAAAATGGTGGTTTGTTGAAATAATTCACAGATGACTCGATCGTGACATAAAACGGATTGAATCAAGCGTTCATCATCATTTTGTAAAGTGTCTAAACTAACTTCGGGTTCGACTAAGGCCGAGAGGTCTCCACCAGTTATCAGTAACAATTGGTTAGCCATTCCAACGGGTAATGTTAGTCTTTCTATTGGGGTTTTCAAAAAAGCGTAAGTATATAAATTGTACAATTTCATAGGGTTTACCAAAAGAAAATTTACGATTTTTTACAAATTTTTATATTGGGACTTTGATATGCTAGAATATCCTAAGTTATTCAGGGATTTTTATGACAACCACTCGTCCACCCAGACCAATTAGATCTAAAATTAGCACTATGCCTCGGAAACAATCTGAAGCAGATCACCAACTTGAGCTTTATAAGTTAATTACTGAAAAACAACGTATCCAAGAAAAATTAGAAATGATGGAGCGGCAGATTCAGCAATTAAAAAATCGTCTCACGTTTGTGACAGAGCAAATTGAGACCACAGAACAAAGTATTCAAAATTTGCGTACAGCCAATCCTCCTAGTTTAAGTTTAGCTAAAAAACCTGATTCCCCCAAAACTGTTGCTCACTCCTCTAATGATTCTAGTAATTTCCAAGCTTTTTATCTAGAATATTAAGGCTTAATCAAGGGCTAGTTCTGACCGAGCTTCAACGAGTTCTTGAGCTTGTCAAAGCCGCCCTTACTAAGCACCGCTACAATCTTTGATTTTGTTCATGGGCTATCGGGTTGGAAAGATTGCCAGTTTAGAGAGAAGATTCAGATTCGTTTTCTGCCGCCTCTTCTTCTAAGGCTTGAATTTTTAATAAAAGTTCTTCTTCCCGAATTTCAAACTCCTCCTCAGAAATATTGCCCATATCGTAAGATAGTTGTAAGGATAATAATAATTTGTGCAAATTTTCCGCCTCATCATATTCTATATCTGCACGTTCTTGAATTTTCTCCCCAATCCAGATCAGACCACCAATAGGACCGGTAACAGGAAGAAGTAAAAGATCGAGAAACATAACTAATACTCTCCTTAGATAAGTTGGGCAAAGGTATAGGGTGCGGTTAAATTGTTATAGCGAATTCTTAGGCGATCACCAAACTGCTGATCGATTGCTTCAACCTTTTGGCTAAATTCTGGCTCTTGCTCCCAGGGAATTAAATAAGCTGCATTGTAAATCATGTCATCCGTCATCGGATCGCTTTCAATCACCTCTTGGGCGCGATGATTTAATTGCTCTCTAAAGACTTGAATAACGTCTTGTTTCCGTTGCAATACAGTGGCTTCAATGAGTTGACCTATATGGATAATTTCTTCCATATTTAAGTTTTTACCCATCATCGCATCCCGTTCTTGCTTTAACTTCGGATTAGACTCCAAAGCCGCTTGTAATTCCCACTGATTATCCCAAAAAATCTTAATGCTAACTTCTCGTTGGCCTGACAGTTTAGCAAATAATTCTTTCAGTTGGGTTTTATAGGGATTAATTAATTGTTCGGTGACGGATTCCCAGGTTTTGATAACTAAGCCAAACCGCAGGGGCAACAACGTTGTCAACCCTGCTTCCATGACACTTTCTAATACTTTTTCATGGCAAATTAAATAGCGACGGGATGCCAAATACTTCTCTTTATGAGCAGCGGAGTAGAGAAAACTAAAACCATCAATCATCTCACTGTGCACTGGCTCATTATCAATCCCTTGCAAAACCAGTCCGTCAGGAAGTGGTTCGGGAAATATTCCATATAAATAAAGACCCACTGTCATCAGTATTCTCCCAAATTAAAGCGGCTGAGAAGTTAAAACCAAACGAAGCTTGAGGTGAATTAGATCTAGTTGAGCTAAACCCAGATCAACATTTCCTTCCACAACAACTCCTGTATTGAGGAGTCTATCCACTAATTCTAACACAGAAGGCTTAATACCCTCCTTTCCTGGGTAATAACTCCCTGCTTCCGGTAAAAGAGTGCCAAACTCTCCTAGGTGGACATTTAACTCTTCTGGCTCAACCTCAAAAATTTCACACAAATAGAGAATTTGTTCTTGCAATTTTTGGATACTTTCTGCAGCTCTATCTAAATCAGACTCACTGAGAACCCCTTTTTCCATCCGGCGAATGATTTGGGCTTCGAGCAATTGGCGTACCAGCTCCACGACAGTTAACAGTAAAGGGGCTAAACCGGCTTGGCTATTACTTTCTGGACTGGTCAGCAAGGCTTGATTATCAGAATCGTAAGGTGTGCAAGCAAGGGTCATGGTTGGAATTGGTAAATTAGCAGTTTTTAACGGTGAGTCTCTAGTGAGGAGATTGGCCAAGAAATTTTATCTGAGGGAAAAAATGATGTAATTAAACAATGTCAAATTTCCTCTGCCTTGGCAAGATTCCAGTAAGAAACTTCGCCGACAGGAGGAATGTGCTTGATCATGGTTGACTGCTATCATGGCTCTCCATTGCCCTGGATTGGGGTAGGGATTTTCAGGCTTGAAGTTCAGTTTCTCGGGTTTGAAGTCGGCGTGAAAGTTCTTGGTTTTCTGCTAATAAAGCTTGGGATTGGCTATAGGGATAGGAGTCGCTTTCCCAGCCATTAATTGCCATCTCCCTTGCTCTATCAACAGAGGCAATCATTAACCGTGTAAACTTCTTTACCGTTTGAGGATTCAATTGAGAAATTTCACTGTATATGGAGAATGTGACTGATCGTTCCGACTGCTATCACGGCTCTCCATTGCACTAAATTTGGTTAAGGATTTTAAGGCTTGAAGTCGGCGTGAAAGTTCCAGGTTTTCTGCGAATAAAGCTTGGGATTGGCTAGGGAGGTAGGGATAACCTTGCAAGCCGTTAATCGCCGTTTCCCTGGCTTTATCAAGGGGGGCAATCGTCAACTCGTGTAAATTTCCTAACCTTTGAGGATTCAAGTGAGGAATTTCACGCATCTGAGGAATGTGCTTCATCGTTCGGACTGGTATCATGGCTCTCCATTGCACTCAATTGGCTTAAGGATTTTAAGGTTGCAAGCTCAGTTTCTAGGGTTTGGAGTCGGAGTGAAAGTTCCCGATTTTCTGCTAGTAAAGCTTGGGATTGGCTATGGAGGTAGGGATCCCCTTCCCACCAGTTGATTCCCATTTCCCTTGCTTTATCAACAGAGGCAATTAACAAACGAATGCGGATATTTATAAGTTCAGTGGAGGCGATCGAAACGGAAATATCGCCAGCAATCACAATTCCCTTATCTAAAACTCGCTCGAGGATATCCGCTAAACCCGAACCTTGAGTTGCTGTTTTCAGAGCGTTGTTTGATTGGGTTTTGAGCGAGCCAGCAAAAGTGGAAGAAGTCACGGTTGGTTTCACTCAATAAGAGTATAAAATTAGTCTTTCCGCTGGGGCAAGTTGCCTCGCAGTAAAGATTGAATGGCTTTTAACGATTGATTTCCTGTGGAAGGCTCAGAAGTTGACGCTTGGCCCTCGGAAGGCTCCGTTTCCTCTACAACGGATAGGGGTTCTACCAGATCGTCGTCGAGGATTTCCCATAAAATTGCTCTTGACTTATCAATAGATAAATTCGTGCGGGACAAAAGAACATCGGCGCAGATATCACGGAAGTCCGCATCAGAGGAGCTAGCCACAATATCGTGAGAGGCACAGACCTTAGCAATCATTAAACAAGAGCGCAAACCTGACGTTTTTTCAGCCTCGGTTTTCAAACGAAAGGTTTTGACGAGGTTGACAATAAATAAGGCATCATCTCGACCAATCCCCGTTTTTTTGGCAAGAATTTCGGTCTGAGTCAGTTGATCCGGCTCAGGCATATTAATGGTTACCAACCGATCCATTAAAGCATCTTGGGTAGCATGAACCCCGCAATATTCTTCTGGGTTGGAGGTGAAAATTGCCCGAAATTGGGAATTGACTTGTAGGTAATCGGGTTGATGGCTAGTGGGGGGCAGGGTGAGAATTTTCTCTTCCAAGGCAGAGAGTAAAACGTTGTTGACCTCAGGTCGAGAACGATTGAACTCATCATAAACTAGGGTAAAACCCTCTCGACAGGCCATTGTTAAGCGAGAATCCACCCAGTTGTGTTTTAGCTCGTCTTCAACTTTGAGAACGCTGTGGATATAGTTATCCGTCAGCTTTTTATGGGTATAACCAGATTGGCTACCAATTAAATCAGAACTGGTAAAGTCATCATCGCCAAAGATGAGCATCACAGGTCTGGCTAAACAATTGGCCAGATGCATTGCCAATGTGGTTTTTCCCGTTCCTGCTGGACCACATAGATGAACGGAAAAGCCGGAGTTTAGATAACGTAAGGCGCGGGTGGCAATTTGATCAATCGAAGGCGTAACAACAAATTGACCTGGGCGAAGGGAGAGAACGGCTCTTCTTGTTTGAGTTTCAGTAACTGTCATAGTTGAAATTTAGTAAATACCATTGATAATCCCCGCCTTAAGCGGACGGGTATTCTTGAGCTAACAACCGCCTGTTCAGGTTTTCTCTTAATAACCGAGTCGGCAAGGACGCTTGTGTCACCCGAATTTTACGGCAAGTTTAATCGTCTTTAGCTTTTAAGTCTTACCTCAATAATATCCGAAAATATTAGTAACTGTCATCAATTAGCCCTAGAACCTTGATTTTGAAGGTATTTCAGGATATTCATTAGTCAAGGAGCTAATTAAAAGCTCTAGGCAGATGCAGTCCTTTTCACTTACCTCCTTTGTCAATAAAAGACTATTAATGACAACATTAACTATAAACTAAGTGAAGTTTTATAATACTTCTCAATTTACCAAAGCCCTAGAGTCGCCCAAACAGTAACCCACCACTACTAGGTCGAGTCTAGAAACTTAAAAAAGCAGGATAACCATGGTAGGTGTCAAACCAGAGGCTTATTGTTGTATTTTCAGATAGTCCTCTAGTTTAGCCAGGAAAAGGGACTAGAGGGTTTTCACTCTAGCCCTAGGCTTAAGTGGGTTGGAATTAACCTAGAGATTTATTTGCCAAAAACATAGATAGACAACTCTTGACGAAATTGACGCAAATCGTCTTTTAGCTTTTTCGCTTCAGCTAAACGTTGTTCTTGAAATTGACTTAAATCGTCCTTTAGCTGTTTGGCTCGATCTAGATGAAGTTGACGTAAGTCGTTCTCCAGCTTTTTCGCTGCAGCTAAACGTTGTTCTTGAAATTGACTTAAATCGTCTTTTAGCTGTTTAGCTCGATCTAAACGCTCTTGACGTAAGTCGTTCTCCAGCTTTTTCGCTGCAGCTAAACGTTGTTCTTGAAATTGACTTAAATCGTCCTTTAGCTGTTTGGCTCGATCTAAACGCTGTTGACGTAAGTCGTCGTCTAGCTTTTTCGCTGCAGCTAAACGGTTTTCTTGAAATTGACGTAGATCCTCTTTTTGCTTTTCCGCTTGAGCTAAACGCTGCTTTTGGGTAGCTGTTAAAAACAAGTTGCTTTCTTGTTGAACTTTTTGGAAAGAGTTACGCAAAGCAGTTGCCTGTTCTTGCGCTTGTTGTCCTCTTTTAGTTTTGACATCCAACAGAAAACCTTGAACTTCTCGCGCGAGTTCAGCTACTTCTTCAGCAATCGATAAACGCTCCTCGCGGAACTTTTCCATGAGAGCAGGCATGGGGTTGTCCTCAATTACTAAATGCTATTGAATGGATTAGACCCAATCACCCGTTGAAAAAACATTCACGGCGACTGGGGGGAGAGACAATAGATTCCGACTTTTCTCATCATCCAAAAGTTGAGATAGTGAATTGCCCCAGAGCAAGGGGCGCCGCTCACTCCCCAAAGAGAGGCTTTCTATTGCGAACAATAGTCAACCTTCTAGTGATAGGAGGTAAACCTAGCTACAAAGGTCGAAATGACGGTTACAAAAATAACTTGTATGGGTCTAGCTTTGTTGTCGCTATCCGTTGCCGTGCCAACCTATCAATTATAGACTACTGCGCCCCAAGAGAGGGGTAATTAAACTCAATAGGGATCAAAGAAAAGCCGAGAATCTGGAAAACCCAGTAGGGTTTTAACTCAGTCGATGGGAGAATCTGTGATCGATCCTTAAGCAGGAACCGCCGCAGATTGGGTCAGACCAACGGCCTCAGCATATTTGAGGTAGGTTTCAACCGAAGCGATGACTACACGAGCTTCAATTGCTAATAATTCGATGCCCACCAGAGAGACACGAGCCCAAGCGTCAATAACGATACCTTTGTCAAGGATACGATCGATAACTTCAGCTAAGCTGGAGGAAGAGTTAGTTTTTTCAACTGCCATGGTAGATAGACCTTTTTGTTGTTTGTATAGAAAGTGTACAGTGCTGATCCAAAATTTGAGATATCGAACTACCCCAGATCGAGGGGCGTGGCTTCCTACCCAAAGAATGACTTTCTATTGCGAACAATAGCGAGCCTTCTATTGATAGGCGGTAAACCTAGCTACAAAGGTCAAAATCACGGTCACAAAAATAATTTGTCTCGGTCTAGCTTTGTTTTTGCTATCCGTTGCCGTGCCAACCCTATAAATTATAGGCTATTGCGCCCCAGGAGAGGGGTAGCTAAACTCAATAGGGATCAAAGAAAATCCGAGAATCTGGAAAACCCGGTCGGGTTTCCACTCAGCCGATGGGAGAATCTGTGATCGATCCTTAAGCAGGAACCGCCGCAGATTGAGTTAGACCAACGGCTTCAGCATATTTGAGGTAGGTTTCAACCGAAGCGATAACTACACGAGCTTCGATCGCTAATAATTCGATGCCCACTAGAGAGACACGAGCCCAAGCATCAATGACGATACCTTTGTCAAGGATACGATCGATAACTTCAGCTAAGCTGGAGGAAGAGTTAGTTTTTTCAACTGCCATGGTAGATAGACCTTTTTGTTGTTTTCATAGAAAGTGTACAGTGCTGAAATCATGGGAGATTCAGAAATCCATTTAGTTTTTCTGCCCCCATCACTTCGGCACTTTTAAGAGTAACACCCTTATTCCCGCATTTCTCACAAACTGAATTAAGAACCTAATTTGGAGGTTAAAAGTTGGTGTTTTTCAAAAATAAGAGAAACCCGCTTAGTTATCAAGGAATAATCTGACTAAACTAATCAAAAAATTCCTGAATTACTGGAAAAATTCCGTCAATTAGGGAAAATGTTCACGACAAAGTTAGCTGAATTTATAAGCAGCCATTTTTAAGACTATTTAATGATCTTTGAAAACTCTTC